>JAUPUA010000036.1 GCA_030917805.1 Patescibacteria group bacterium | reverse complement strand
TATACCATAAGGCTAATCGAAGATAGACAGATTTGCTAGCGCCATGAACTATTTTTTTCTACCGCCATATGCTTGAGATCCATAGGTGTTTCCACTTGGTAGCCCCTTCTTTGAGGGAGGTGTTTGTATGGCCTTCAGTAGGCTGCTTATACCAAAGAGTACCATCAAGCCTGAGCCAATGTACTGTATGAATTCTTTCCGTGTCAGCTTTTGTTGTAGGATGTTTTCGAAACTCTCTTTCATTTGAACTAACTACCAGGAGTCTCCTTATATGTCTATAACTATAAGCTTATAGTTATGTTAATTGTTTTGCAACTTTTGTTAGTATTGTAAGAGTAAGGCTAAAAGTAGCAAAGACATAGCCCATTTTATGTGCAAGAAAAGAAGACTAGCCGTTAGATCCTTAATAAAAGCTGCACTACTGGCCATATACTTAAGTGTGCTTGGGCTTTTTTTCTACAGCCCTATAGCCAGTGCATCCGAGTATAGTTGTGGTAGTTATGGTGCCGGAAGTTACCAGACCGCTGAATGTCCGAAGAGGGGCATCTTTGCGCCTTTAACTGGAATCAGTGCTCCTGTGCTGGGCGTTTTAGCGTTAGCTGCAACTGGCGGAGGTGTATCTTTATTCTTGGCTACTAAGAGAGGCCAGAAGAACAGAGAGTTCTCAGATAGGTAGTTTATTTATTTATCTTAATATCGTTTACTTAAGCATAAGCTCTGAGCTACTATTAGTAGTAAGGTGAATATAAGAAGAAGGAGATAAGGTTGGCGAGGCTACCCATACCTGGCGAAGACGATGGAGATTGGGGGGATGTTCTTAATGAATATCTTTCTGTTGAGCACAACAGTAATGGGACGCTAAAATCTGGTGGTACCTTGGGTTTGTTTGCGCCCTTGAGCGGTGCTACATTCACTGGCGCAGTTAATGTTCCAACTCCAACTGCGGCGAGTAGTGCCGTAACTAAAGCGTATGCAGATACAATTGTTGCGAATGGTTCGCCAGATGCTAGTTCAATTACAAAAGGGTTGGTTCAGCTAACTGGAGATTTGGGCGGTACGGCTTCATCCCCTACTGTCCCTGGCTTAACAAATAAAGCAGAAAAGACTAGGGTTATCGCAAATGGAACAGGCATAACTGGTGGAGGTGATCTAACCGCCAACAGAACCTTAAGTGTAGTTGCCAATACTACTACTCAGAAGATAGAGGTGGCGAAGGCGGGTACGGTTGCTGGTACACGTAAGCAGCTGAATTTAATAGAAGGGACTAACGTTACTATCACTACAGCCGATAATTCGGGAAGTGACAGGGTTGATGTTACGATTACGGCAGCTGGAACAAAGACTGTTAATTCTATAGCAGAACTCCGAGCACTTAACGGTGGTAGTCTTACCGGTTCTGTGCATGTGTTTGGGTATCATTCACCTGGTGATAGTGGAGGTGGCTTATTCTACTGGGCCAGTACAAGTACGGCCTCTGATAATAATGGCCTAGTTATTTTGCCTACCGGTCATTCCGGTGCCGGAAGATGGTTAAGGATCTGGGATTCTGCACTAGGTATGTCTGTGAAGTGGTTTGGTGCGGTAGGTGATGCTGCGGTTCGCAATGAAAGTACTGGGGTGATGTATACAAATGAAGCCATGACAACTGTGGCAACAGATGATTCTCAAGCCTTTAAAGATTGTGTGGATGCAATGTGGCTTAACCAGCATGTGGTCTATGATGCCTCTGCTCCGAATACAGTTACCTATGGATACGGCGCGAGAACAACCCATATGGTTATCCCAGGCGGGGGCTACTACTTGGCGAGCCCTAGGAGCGTATATTCCAAATCTAGAGTATCGTTCAGTGGTTCTAGAACTGGATGGAACACGGTGGGAGCTGGGGTCGTGAATACCACCATCTTTGTTCGAGATAGCTCCCCTGGAGCTAATGATTACTTTGTCTCAGACCAGAATGCTGGCCCTAACTTTGGCTTTAGTGATCTTTCTATTATGGGTTGTACCGGCAATGAACAGATCTATGATTATTATTCTACTGGTAGTTCTCAAGATTTACGATTTACTCGAGTTGGCTTTAGGAATTTTGCCGTCGGTGTTCGGTGCACTGGTTCTGGTAATGCAGATAAGATCGTATTCGATAATATCACTGTTTACTCACAAGTGGATGATGCGAAGTTTTTTTACATAACAGGAAACACTCAGGCGGTGGTCCATACGTTCATTGGCGGAAATATCTATATGGGTGGAACGGGACATGTGTTCCATTTTGAGTCAGGGGGCTTGGCTTCTATACACGGTGGGTCTTGGATAGTGGTTGATAGTGCGGTAATGTTTTATCTTTCTGGTAGTGGCGCCACGCTTGGTGGGCAGCTAGTGCCAAATGTAACGGCATATGGTGCAAAAACGGAGTGTCATAATAGTGCGGCTATAGTAGATATGAATATTGGCCATATCCTTTTTGTTGGGATGTCACTTTCGTCTTTGCCTAGCAACTCTGGGAACCCTAAGTATATCGTTCGGGAATTTGGTACGGTAAGCTGGCAAGAGTGTAATGTCGCTGGTGCCTTAGCCGCAGTAATTGAAGATTCAAGTAGTTACGCCTCTATGTCGAGGCCAACGTTTGTTCTGACTAACTGTATATTGCCGCAGGATTATATCTCCGGCGGAGTAGCGACATATACTGATCAGGGCTTAAGTGTAGTGTATTCTGGTAATAACGAGGCCGGAAGGCCGAGAATTTACGCTCAGGGCTGTCGGGATAGCTCTACTATTAATACTAAAATTACTTACGCTGCCAATGGTGCACCCTACTCCTCTCTTGGATTCTCTACGCGTGGTGTCACTAGGCAAAGTGTTATAGGTGCATATTCTGCCTGGCCTGGTGCTGGTTTGCCGAATACGGATTCTGGAAGTTATCACCGCATTGTTATTCCTACTAACTGTACAGTTATTGCTGTGCGTATCTCAAAGACTGGCGCTGCTCAGGCTGGTAGTGGTGCTACGCAGTCTTGGACAGTCAAAGACCTTGACGGAACCTTATATGCTACCCTGACACTTGTATCATCGGGGGATGTTTTAACTGAGTATGCACCGGTTGCTAGAAGATGCAGTACTGATAATCAAAGAACGCTGGAGCTTAGGGCAGATCCTGGTAATACTAATCACTATGCTGAAGGCTTCTTTGAGGTTGAATATATCTAGTTCTTTCAACTTAGAATAACCCAAAGACGGCCGACTTACTGCTATGACTTATTTAACCTCGGAGTATTGTTAAGAGCATCTCTTGCTTGTTTAATAACTACCTCGGCCCTAAGAGTACTATTGTTCTCAAGTTCAGTTAGACTGAACCATTGATATGCCATCAGCTCGTCCTCTTTCAAGACAATATCACCTTTTAGTTCGCCCATAAAAGTATCGATAATAAGATCGCCACGAGGAGTAATAATTTTGTAGCTCTTTAAGAAGAGTGGATGAGCTAAAAGTGCTCCCAATTCTTCTTTAACCTCACGGACAACAGCTTGTTTCGAAGTCTCGCCCTCCTCAACGGCTCCACCAGGAAAGCTCCAAAGACCTTTGGCTATTTCTTTTCTTTGCTGGACAAGTAAAACCTTGTTATTCTCTATAAATACCACGTCTGCTACTTTCATATTCTAATCATAGCAAAGAAGAGACTTATTAACTCTGTTTAAACACAATCGGGATTGGAGGAGCATCGTAGAAGCTATTGCAACTAAATTAGTTTCGATTAATTAAACTGATTATATTTTCAACAACTTTTTCTGTTGGTCGCTCACCGTCTAAAACAAAGTCGATAAGCTTATTTTTATGAAGTTCTTGAATATTTTTAAGCTGCAATTCAATCCACTTTTTATCAACATCATACTTCTCTACTTCAACACGTGGCGTGTTACTCCGAAGTAATTCGTTACGACTAACTTCGATCAGTAACTAAGAAATACCAGCCTCCTTGAATTTTCTTGTCTGTTTGATACTCATATGATTTTCAAAGAAAATTACATCAGGCATATCAGTAACCAACTGGTAAACTTTGAGATCTAGAACCTCCTCTTTATGCTTCAAATCTTTTGGCCAGACTCCGTTGTTCAGCTCCATAATTTTGTCATCCATTTCGATAATCGGCACATCAGTCTTGGTGCCGAGCAACTTAACAATAGTTGTCTTGCCTGCACACTGGGCTCCAAAGATAAAAAGTTTCATATCACCACTATAACAAAATAATACTCCTCAGAATGAGGAGTATTAACATAACCGTAATTGGAGGGCCATCGTGGAGGCTATTGCAACTATGCTTCGTCTTTCAAAGGTCTAGGCCAGTCCGTGTAAGGCAGCAACTCACTTAACCTCAGTGATTTAGACTTACCCATAACAACTTCGGTATCTATATTATTTTTGTCCATTTGGTGAATAAACAACCGACATCGGCCACATGGAGGTAGTACGTAAAGTTCTCCGTTATCATCCTTCCAGACTGCGACAATTTTTTTGATCTTGTACTCGCCTGCAGTGACCATTGCAGCGATTGCTGAAGCTTCGGCACAAAAACCAGTACCAGATCCAGTATCAATACACACGCCTGAATAAGAATTACCGGTATCAGTAATTAGTGTTGCTCCCACGTTACCTATCAATCGATCATCAACTATTTTTGGTTTTATAGTTTTCTCTGCTGAATCAATAATTTCGTTGTTTGTCATACCTTAACTATAACAAAAAACAGAGACTCAGCGTCTCTGTTTTAAGCATAAGCGTATTGGAGGGGCTGGAGGGACTCGAACCCTCGACATTCTGCTTAAGAGGCAGACGCTCTAACCAGCTGAGCTACAGCCCCTGAATAAACCTATTTTACACTAATCTTAAGTAGGCTTTCAAGCGTAGGATTTGATTTTAAGGTATAATTAAGTTGAAATATGAAAATTGTTAAAGAAATCGCTACAGAGTTTGATACAGAAGCTGATACTAAGCTTGAGAGGCTGGATACTTTTATTGCTCAAAATTGTGAGGGAAAGTTCAGTAGATCTTCTATTGGGAAGCTTATTAGCCAAGGGAGAGTTAAGTTGAATGGCGAGGTGGTGAGCTCTAAATCTATTAAGGTTAAGCCCGGGGATGTAATGGAGGTTGATTATGAAGATCCACTGCCGAGTGAAGATTTGAAGATTTTGTTTGAAAGCGATAACGAGATTGTGATTAGCAAACCAGCTGGAATGCTCAGCCACGCCAAAGGCCCGATAAGTGGTGAGGTTAGCGTGGCAGATTGGTTATACCCAAGAACTACTGATTTGGATGCTCAAAGAAGTGGGATCGTACATCGTTTGGATAGGGCTACGAGCGGGGTGATGATTTTGGCGAAGAACCCGAAGGTTAAGAGCTGGTTGATGAAGCAGTTCAGTGATAGAAACGTTCATAAAAAGTATTTGGCAATAATTAATGGAAAGCCTGACTTGGAGAAGTTCAAAGTCGATATGCCAATTGGCAGGAACCCTAAGAAGCTGACTACTTTTTACGTTACGGATAGTGGAAGAGAGGCTCAAACTGAGGTTGAGGTTTTGAGCACGAACGGCGAACAGAGCTTGGTTCTGCTTACCCCAAAAACAGGTAGAACTCACCAACTGCGAGTTCATATGTGGGCGAATGGCTGGCCAATCTTGGGTGATCCTTTCTATAACTCTGATTTTAAGGACGGTGAAGACCTTATGTTGCATGCGCTGAGTTTGACCATTCAGGACTCTAACAAGGAGTGGAGGGATTTTGAGGCTCCGGTACCGGACTATTTTTTGGATGAGCTTAGTAGGCTTGGGCTTAAATATTAAGGTTAGGCATTCATACTAAGGTGGTAGAATTAAGGGTATGATGTTATTTGGTGAGGATGACTTAAGGGGGTTGAGGGATTTTCTTGACGGGAATGTTCAGGCGACTATTGTTAGCCGGCAAGGTGGTTTTACTAACGATGAGGGTAGTTGTTTAGCAGAGGCCTTTTTAGGTAGTGAATACGCTGGGAATTTACTAAAGCTTGAGCCTGAGCAGGATAAAAAGACGGTTGGCGTAGAACAAGTTCGGGCTTTGAATGGTCTGCTAAGCAGAACTTCAAGAGGTAGTGATGAGCGTAGGCTTGTCGTGGTTAACTCTGGATCTGGAGTTCGTCTTAGTGCCCAGGCGCAGAATGCATTCTTAAAGTTGATTGAAGAGCCGCCCCTTGGAGTATTCTTCTTATTACTCGCATCTAGTGAGGATG
>JAUPUA010000037.1 GCA_030917805.1 Patescibacteria group bacterium | reverse complement strand
CATGGATCGTACAATACATTTAAGACCTGTGCTGCTGCATGATCGGTAACATATCCTTTGTCAGGGTGCAGTAAGCCAAGAAGTCTTTTGTGTGCAGCTACAACGTCGGCTTCAGTAGCTTCTTCAGGATCTAAATCTAAAATATCAAAAAGATTATCAGGACCCCATTGGCGAGTAGTTAAATAATCATACTGCGAGTTGGCCTCATTGGTCAGGCGTAAGCGCTCTTGTTCTTCATCCCAAGATTCTTGATTGCCTCCAGCTTGTGATCCATCGGCAGTGTGCGCTTCATCACCAGCGAATCCACCCCCATTAACCGCAGCATCACCCATACCAGCAAAGCCAGCATCTCCTATACCTTGATCGTTAGCTTCATCTTCTGGACCGCGAGCTTGGTTTCTTTCTGTTGTCATAATACTACCATCATAGCAAACATTACAGGAAATGTCAATATGTTTATGCTAAATGATAATAGAAGGCAAGAACTCTATAAGTTATTAACAATTCTAGCTAAATCGTCATCGTCATCATAATCAATTACTAAGCGACCACCCTTAGACCTTGGTTTAAGTTCTACTACGGTGTTAAGCCTAGATTTTAGAGTAGAGACTAGTTCTTCGCGCTTCTTAAAAACATCCTCTGTTCTAGCCGCCTTCTTAAGCTTATCCTGGCTCTTTGTGATTACACTAAATTGCTCTGCCTGTCGTACACTCCAACCTTCTTTGATTATCTTCGCTAGCAGCTCTAACTGCGCCTCAGGGAACATATTCATCCCTGCAAGAACCCTAGCATGCCCCTCACTAATCTCTTTGTCATATAGCGCCTTCTTGGCCTCAGGAGGCAAATTCAAAAGTCTTGTTGCATTTAGCACCGTAGAAAGCGCCTTACCAACCTTTTTAGCGACATCCTCAAAACTGAGGTTAAACTGCTGATTGAGCTTAACGTAAGCAGTGGCCGTTTCTAGCGGTCCGAGATCTTCGCGCTGGACGTTCTCTACTAAAGCTAACTCTAGCTTCTCTTGGTCGCTCGGAGTACGCACAATAGCAGGGATTGTCTTAAGCTTTAAAAAGTTACTGGCTCGCCAGCGCCTTTCACCAGCCACAAGGTTATACCCGCCACCAACTTTTGGAGATACTACCACTGGCTGAATCACTCCATGTACCCTAATAGATTCCACCATATCTGCCATTGGCCCATCCTTAAAGTTCATCCTGGGTTGATGCTCATTGGGCTCAATATCCGCCAAGCTAATCTCTAAGGCGTTACCAGAATCCTGCCCACTTTGTATGGTAGGGTCAAACTGCTCCTCAATAATAAAATCTGTCGGGATCAAGCTCTCTAAACCTTTACCTAACGCTGAACTAGACATGTTTAAGTACCTCCTTAGTCAGGGCAGCATATGCCTTTGCACCCGAGCAAGCCGGCGCATAAACCCCTATAGGCTTCCCATGGCTCGGTGCTTCCGCCAGCTTAATATTCCTTGGAATAGACGTTTCAAAAAGATACTTCGCAAAATGCGTGCGAAGCTGCTGCTGAACCTGCCTACCTAAGCTAGTTCGCCCATCATACATCGTGACTAAAATCCCCATAATTCCAAGAGTCTTATTTAACCCAGTTCGCACAATCTGCATAGTTTCGAGCAACTGCCCTAAGCCCTCAAGGGCATAATATTCTGCCTGAACTGGCAGAATTACAGAATCTGAGGCCACTAGAGCATTTACAGTCAAAAGACCGAGTGAAGGCGGAGCATCAATCAGAATAATGTCCCACTGCTCGTCATCAAGCTTAGCCAAAGTCTGTTTTAATTTGAGAACTCTATCCCGCATTGTCGAAGGTAGCTCCGTATCTAAAGCAGCCAATCGAGTACTGGCAGGCAACAGGCTTAAACCTTCCCACTCGCTAGCCACAATACAATCCTTAGGATCTTTAGCCTCGGCCAAACAATCGTATAAACTTAATTTAATGCTCCGGATACTCACCCCTACCCCAGAGCTAGCATTACCTTGAGGGTCAAGATCTACGAGCAATACCTTTTTACCAGCCTTTGCTAAATAATAAGCCAAATTAACAGTGGTGGTAGTTTTACCAACACCCCCTTTTTGATTAATTACCGCCCATACCTTTGGCTTACTCAAAATTAACAGCCTCCGTCACTTATTCCTACCCCAAATTCTACCACACCCCTACCTTGTCCCTAACTTAAAACAGGATACTCCCTTGAAATTATCTCCATTTTATGCTAGTATCAATAATAAATATGCAACCAGCCCAACAAGACATTATTAACCGGATAAAACAAGTCAACAACATACTTGTTACAGTAAAATCCAACCCTAGTGTAGACGAGCTATCTGCAGCCCTTGGCCTCACCATTGCCTTAAACAGCTTCGGAAAGCATGCTACCGCCGTATTCAGTGGGGAGATCCCAAATGCAATGAGCTTTTTAAAGCCCCAAAAAATATTCGAAAACAACGTCCATAGCTTAAGAGATTTTATTATCTCACTCAACAAAGAAAAAGCCGACAAGCTCCGTTTTG
>JAUPUA010000019.1 GCA_030917805.1 Patescibacteria group bacterium | reverse complement strand
CTCTCCAATCGCCCAGTTTAATTCTCCTTGCTTCGATAACCCTTTCACCCTCCCTGTTCGTTCTTTCAAAACCTATGAGTGGAGTAAGTGTAGCGGCTGATTTAGGGTTGGTACTTGTGAAGTCCGAAGCTTTATATGTAAAGATCGTCGGTACTCTTCCGCCTCTAAAGGACACACACTGCATAAGTGTAGTTAAGGCTACGGTAGGTACTGCAAGCTGCGGAGATATTGAGACAAGCATATTGCAAGGTGCTTGATCTTCAGTCCATGGCCTTAGACCGCCCACGATATCATCAAGCCTATCTATAAGCTTCTGGTTGTTTCTTCGTTCGCCAAACTCTTGTTCGGCTACTTCCGTTGTTAATTCTCTTATTTCTGTCATATTATTTTCTTATTTAGTTATTTTTAAGCACTTAAAAAGCCAGATGGATCATCTGGCTTAAGGGTGTTTATTTATAAACAATCAGAATCAATCCATCTAGCTAAAGATGGTCATGATGTGCTGAAACGTTTTTGTAAATTGAATACATACTTTGTATTATATATGTTTATGCTTATGTTGTCAAGTTTAGGCAGCGTATTTTTCCATAGCAGCGTGGCCTAGTTCTGACCATTGGGCCGGGAACCTTGGATTGCTTGGCAACATTAGCTCTGCACTCGTATGTTCAGAACTTAGGTTTAGTTCTGGTAGGTCCGAAAGAGCTGCCGCAACCCCAAGCCTCACTACAGCAGTTACCTCGTGAGTAGTAGCCTTTGCATAGCAACCAACCAATACGTCTTTATCTAACATCGGTAAGTCCTGTATGCCTTCCTCAGCGACCTCTCTAAAAAGACCGCTTATTGGACCAGCATCTGAATCGGGTTCTATCTTTCCACCTAGTAGATCGAAGCTAGCGGACAAAATCTGATTTACACTACCGCCCACTAATGGGACTCTCTTTAAAATGGAACTTGCAATAGGCACTGAAGATCTTCGAACTGTTAGAATACCTTCGTTGCCAATATTCAAGGCTAACTTACCGGCCATTCCACCAACGTGTGACAGACAGTCGGCATTTGGAGTATGGCCCAGTAGGCTTCTTAAGGGGGCAAGGGCGCACTCGCCTGCTTGCAGAGCTTCAAAAATAGAGCGCAAGTCATTCATACAGCCCGGTTTAGCGGGACTAAGGTCTCTTAAAATCATAGTCGATCTATTATTTTACCATAAAGATGGTCATTAGATCAAGATGTGCACTTTAGGCCAAGAAGTCTTCAGTTAGACTTATGCCATCTTCAGAGACTTTAATCTCTTTCGCGTATCTCCAGCGCTTTAGGAATGTTATCTGCCGTTTAGCAAACTGCCAGCTTGCTGTGTTAAGTTTTTCTAGCATTATTTCTTCAGATTCGAACCCCCCTTCGATAAACTGTGTTACGAACTTATACTCAAGGCCTAGCGATTTAAGCCAAGCCTTAGAAACGCCAGCCTTGATAAGATCTTGGACCTCCTTTAGCATTTCTTCGTTCTTCCAGCGCTCTAGGAGTCTTTTTTGGATATTAAATTTAATCTGCTCACGGTCAGGATTCAAGTTTAGAACTAGAGTATTGGGACGGAGGCCTAGCTTCTTTTTAGATCTTTTAAAGTATCTGGAGAACTGATATTGCTCGACGACGCTCTCAATGTAGAGACCAGTCCCACCAACGATTATTGGTAATTTGCCTCGAGAAACAATTTCAGAGATAAGCATAGTGCAATCTTTTTGAAACTTATATACGTTATACTTTTGCTCTGGTTCTAGGATATTTATTAGATGATGTGGAACTCCTTTTTTTTCTATTTCGGTTACTTTACCGGAGCCCACATCAAGACCTCGGTAGACTTGCCTAGAGTCTGCAGAGATTATCTCGCCATCAAACCTTAGGGCGAGTTCGATACCAAGAGACGTCTTGCCAGAGGCAGTCGGGCCAGCGACTACAATCAGTTCTGGATATTTCTTATTTTTTATGGATTTCACTTTAAGTTTAATTATAGACCGATGCTGTATTTAGCCTAATATTGATTTATCGTTGTGTTATGTATTATAATAGGGCATAAATATATATGGGCTTTACTAAAGACAGTATAATCAGAAATCCTGCAGACGGGCTCGAAGGTGTGGTCGTTGGCTTAGAACCCGAGACTAGTAGTCCTATTGCACAATTTCCATTATTGGGTGATGGTCTTTTTGTTATAAGAGGGGAAATCGAATCTCTTGAGTATTTAGGTGAATACAAAAGAGCTATTGATGACCCGGAGAGGTGTGGAATTGGCTCAGGTGAGAGAACCTGTGTCTACCTGGCTAGTAGATTAGGAGAAACGACGTATAGTTGCTCTAGGTTCTCCGAGATTGGCATAGAGATTGAACGAAGACTTAGTGAAGGTTATATGACTGCCAAGGGCAAGCCAATAGCAATATTTCCAGGTTGTCAGGAAGAAATTACTGGTTTTTGAATATATTGCTAATTATAGCTTAGGTTTTCATTTTGGAAGATGTGGCTTTGCTCTGTTCTAGTTGAGGGAGTAATATTAATCTTAATGGGAAGCTGGAGCGCTCTTTGAGAAGGTTTTTCTCCAAAAATAAGTATTAGGGTTGATTCTCCAGAGTTACTAGTAGCTAAATCTTTAAGCTTAAGCAAATCATTATCATATTTATCCTTAATAATTTTGATGTAAACTTTCTGTATAGGATCTTGTTTAGGCTCCTCAACTTTGACCTTTGATGATTTCTTTAACTTAAGCTTAGAGCCAGGCCCATCATGAACAACTTGCTTCTTCTGTTTCTCCTTCTTCTCTGTTTTTTTTGAAGGTTTTGCTGGGTCAAAGCTCTTTAAATCATCTTCAGTAATAAGTTCGACTTCATTGACCATCATTTTGAGTTCATCAGAGAGATTGCCATCACGATCTTTAGCATCGAACTTTCCTCTGGCTACAATTACGGCATTCGGTTTATTTAAGATTGTCGCAAACTTAAGGTAAGCCTGCGGAAATATAATTAGTTCAATCTCGCCGGCAAGATCTGCAACAGTCATGAATGCCATCTTATCACCCTTCTTTGTAGTTATTTCTCTGCTTGCAGAAATTGTGCCACCGACTACACCTGATGCTCCGTCTACTTCTTCTGGGACTAGCTCTGAAATATCTTCTGTGTGGTGTTTTAAATATGCATCATACTTATCTAAAGGGTGCGAGCTTAAATAGAGCCCAAGAAGTTCGCGCTCCCAACCCAGTTTTTCATGCTCTGGAGCTTCTTCTTCTGATTTAACCAAATTAAGCTTAGTCTGAGAATCGGTTGAGGTACCGAATAAATTTGCTTGGTTGC
>JAUPUA010000002.1 GCA_030917805.1 Patescibacteria group bacterium | reverse complement strand
ATCAGTCTTTGCTGCTGCAACTAAGTCTCTTAAATTTTGCTCATATAGGTCTGCAAAGGCATTATTACTATCGGACTCACCCTGTATCCAGTAGAACCCATCTACACTATATTTAGAACCTTGAGCCTCAATATCTTCAAAAAGCTTTCCTGCCCTATCCTTCAATCTTTGGTAAGACTCGTTTGTGCTGTTTACATTCCAGTCAAAGGGAGTGCTATTATCAATTGCAAGAGGAACTGCCCCTACCGTCACCTTCAAGATCACAATTCGTCTTCTACCTAGTTCGTAAAGCCTTCTAGATAAGCCAACTTCTGGCCCGAATATAGCTGCTTCATCATCGTTGGCTCTTTGAGGAGTATTTAAAGGTACAGGATTTATCCTCGACATACTATCGTTATTAAAAGTATTATCAAAAAGCATCTGTACTTGTGTATCGGCCGGCTGCACAGTTTGGCTCCCAAAAACATCAATGTTGTTGTCTGGATCTACGGATAAAGATTGAGCCCCTGCTGCATTAGATTGCCCCGCCACAATTAAAACAGAATACGGCAAATTAGCCCCACTCGCCTGGGCTGCCTTAACAGATTTAACTCCGAACAAAGCTACGGAACTTAGCCCAACTACTAAAGTAGCCAGTAGTAAAGTAGCCTTAAAGTGCACTATCTTTTTGATAAAGCCTCGAGCCAATCTTGCAGAGTTCTTATTTGTATCGCCGTGCATCTATCCTGAGTGAAGGCCTTCTTATTTAATGCTTATGATTATGCCTAAACTAACAGAGTAAATACAAGCCTAGATTTAAACTTGACCCGCTTGATGCGCACGAACTTTTCTTAGAACTTCATCCAGAGAAGCACCTGCTGTCATAACTCTACCCCCGCCCCTCATTCTGTCCATCAGTTGCTTTCTTCGGTTATCGGCTTTTCTTATGGCTGTTCTTAAACTTAAAAAGTTAGCTTCAGATCCTTCGCATTCAAGCGCCTCGTCCTCAAGTAGTATAAGGTCAAGGATCAATCTAAAGTCTCTAGAGCTTAACAAATTTAGCCCAGTTTCACTGGAGACTATTAAGCCGAGGGAGAAGGCCTTTTCTTCAATTTGGCAAGCAAGGGTAGTTAACCCACCCTTTAGTTTAGGGGTGCCATCTGGTTCCCTTCTTAAATCCTTCATAGGATACACATCAACACCGCCGCTATATCTACCTAATCTATGTTCACTAACAGCTTCTGGAAGAGCATGAAGCCCAATATCGGCGTAGAGCCTCAACAAGTGTTTAAAGGGTGTAGTATTTTGGGCATGTGTTTCATTAATCTCACTAAAAGAGAATTCAAATTCTTCACCACCTAAGATAAGCCCAGGTTGGGGTTCGGGTAAGTCATAATCACGTTTGGTAAAATGAATATCCATTAAGTTGAATATTATACAATTTAATAAACTTAAATACAAGCCTTAAACCAAGTAACCCCCCTTTCCGTAGTTCACTTTTTGATATATATCTTTATAGATCTGGTTAGCCTCATCTTTTGTTAAGGTCTTGTTCAGATCTCTTAAAGTAATTCTAACTAGAATATTCTTCTGGTCAGATCTAATCCCAAGCTTCTCTTTGGCAATATCATTAAGCGTCGAATAATCAGTTTCACTCAAGAGCTCTACGGATTCCAGACTATCAATTTCTCCCCTTATCGCAGCTTCAATCTCCTGGCTAATGTCCTCTTCTACGTAATTAATAGGAACTGAGTAACTTAAGTCTCTTTGAATGGCCGGCTGTAAGCTTACTACCTTATAATCTTCAAGATCATACATTTGCTCAGCAATCTTAGGGTTAGTGCTTCTCAGATATCGAATGTCCGGGATATCTTTTAAGGTCATGGTTAATCTGTCGAGTCCTGAGCCTGAAGCAAGTCCACTAACCTTATCTGGGTCCATCCCGCTTAAAGTTATTATGTCTCTTCCGAGTAAGCCACATTCTAAAATCTCGATATCTCGACCATCTGGATGAGTCACATTTACTTCAATCCCCTCATTAGTGTACGGATGTGGGTTATTAACAATCCGTAGCTCCCAATCTGGGCAAGTAGTCTGCACAATCTTTGTGACAAGTTCAAGCAGATCCGATTTGCCCAGTTTGCCGCGAGCTTTATTCTTTACAATCCTCCAGATATCAACTTGGTGCAGTACTCCAAGATGAGTTTTATCTTTGATGTCTCGCCTGTAAGCAAGCCCCGGAACTATAACCGTCACGTCCTCCCACTCATCGTACGAGGCAGCAAGTTCTTTTAGTGCTCCCGGGATTTGCGCCGATGTATGGCTCTGCAAACAATGCTCTGTATCTACATACTGAGTATAAGTTGAGCTCCTACTAATATTGTCTTTTGGAACTAGTAAGTTATCGTAGCAATCTAGACTAGTCACAATTGGGTTATTCCTAATAACCCTAACTTCTGTTTGAGGCCACAATTCTCTAACGGCTCGCTCCATCTTCTCGTAAACAAGTAGAATGGCATGCGGGCGTTCGCCATCTGCCGGATCTAAAGTCAGGTCGGGAATAGCTAAATATTTCTCTAGTTCATCACTAGAGATTGGTTTAATTCGTATTGTCATAGTCTTATCCTCCTAAGCTCCAGCCTTGAGAAATTCTATTTCTAGGTCGGCTCGCCTTCTTTTTATGTAATTCTTCCTTCAGTTCTCTATTTTTAGCCCGATAAGCACTTCTTTCAGCTTTTAAAGCTTCAACAGTCTTTGTATCTATTGGTTCTTGTTCAGTTATATGAGCTATATTTAACCCGAGCTCATGGATTCTGGTTTGCACTTTGTGCATTTCTTGTCCGGTTGGGAGTCTAACCGGCTCATCTTCTCGAGCAGTAACCAGGTAGCTAGCTCTAGGCCAAGTACCATCGTTAGCAGGCTCAATGCCTGAATTCCCTAATATGTTTGTCATAATCTTTCCTTTTCTAAATTGTGTTTAATTAATCTTTTTCTCAAAAATCTCTAAAGTGCCAAAGATGTGTAAATAAAATGCCCCTTAGAGGGCAAAAAAGTTAAGAGTAAAAGCACGAGCAGCTACAGAGCTCTGAAGAGCCTGATATATTCCATAGCTGTTATTCTTTATGCTTTGCATAGTGTTATAGATTCTACATTAAACTTAAGCCCCATGTCAATGGTATAATTACTATCAATATGCAGACAGCAACTTCAAAGATCTCTATTCTTACAAAGGGCAATGTACTGACCACATTTACCGAGGCCGAACAACAGGTTGCGTGGCTAGAACAGACAGTCACTGAAAGAGCCTCTCTAGCCTGTGGAGAGGGTGGGCAGTGCAGAGTTGAAAGCGAGGTAGAAATAGACGACAGGCATAACAATATAATCAATATAGCAACCACATGTCAGAAGGCAGGTGCTGTGTGCCAACAAACATGTGACGCTTTCAATGAGGTCTTGTCAGGAAATCAATGTGGTTCACTGGGGTTCACTCAACCCGTTAAACTTATCGAATAAATCAATCAATTCCTAAGGTAACAAATCCAACTTCTCGATTCTTCTTGAGTATCTTGGAACTTTCTTAAATTCAGTTTCTAAGAATGCTTTTATAATATCCTTCCAAGAATCCATATTATTGCCGTCCTCTTTAAATAGTCTCACTGGCAGGCAAAGAACATTAATATCATCGTCACTTCTGGATAGCTCAGTCTCTGATATATCCCAGCATAATCCAGCCCTAATCCCCCTAAATCTATTTGCAGCAATCGCCATCCCCTGTCCACTCCCACAGAGCAAAATTGCCTTGGCCTGCGTGTCTCCACTTTGCCAGGCCTCAAGCAACCTTGCTACGGCGCTCATTGCAAAGTCTGGGTAGTCATCTTCCAGAGAGTAGAATTCCTTTCCAGTTTCTTCGAACTCCAGCTTTTCTGAGCTCAAGAAGCTGGCAACGTCTTCTAAGATTGCCCTACCCTGATGATCTGCTGCTAAAAATATCATAAATTCTAAATTTGGTGCCGAGGGAGAGACTCGAACTCTCAAGAGATAAATCTCACCAGATTTTGAGTCTGGCGCGTCTACCAGTTCCGCCACCCCGGCTTGGAACTTCCACCTATATTATAACAGAGGATAACTACTCCGTCAGCGGCTACTCAACCACTTTAGACTTCTCTAACCAAAAAGTGGTATATTAAACTTATGGTTAAATAGGGTAGTAAGACTCCCCTGCTATAAAAATCTCAGTGCAAAAGTAGAGCATACAAAATAAACATGCAAGCTAAACCAAAAACACCTAAAAAAAATATTCAGCCAGCTCCGGATATGGCTAAGGCAGGGTCCAACGCAGCTGGAGTTATTTACATAGATCAAGATTCAGATATAACCTCTATCGTTTCTAAAATTCGCCAAGAGTCTGCCAAAAATATCAAGTTAGTCGTTCCAAAAAACTCAACAGCCCTAAAAAGTGGCGTAAACCTTAAACTTATTCAGCGTACAGCACACTCCAAGATAAAAGATCTCGCCCTTATTACCTCAGATGCAAAGCTTATATCCATGGCTGCAGCCGCAAAAGTAGCTACTGCTCCAAACCTTAGTGCCGAGCCAGCCCTAGCAAGATCTGCAGCCTCTAATATTAGAATTAATGATAGACAAGAGTTAGACGACACCACAACCCAGGAAGATCTTGACGAAGATTTAACAATCGATGATTCAGAACTAGCGAGTACTAGTTCTGAATTGTCAGAATCGGATGAGTTACCTAAAAAAACTAAAAAAGATAAGAAAGCCGGAGATAAGGGCAAAAAGATACCCAACTTCTACGATTTTAGAAAAAAGGCCCTGATAGGCTTAGGAGTTTTACTCGGAGTCGTATTTATACTACTCCTAATGATGACCTCAAGAAAATCTGCCGTAATCGAAATTAAGGCCAATGCTGAAAGGTTAGATCTTAACTTTACCGCTAAGCTTAACGAAAAAGCCACAGAAACTACCAAAGAAGAAGTAAAAGCTATCAGAAAAGCTGGTTCTAAGTCTGTAAGAGATACGGTTCCTGCAACCGGACAGCAAGATATAGGCGCCAAGGCAACAGGATCGATGACACTATCAATACCTTGCTCTTCTGTAAGTGGTAGTTTCCCAACAATCTCAAAAGGCACCATTGTTACGGCAGCAGGACTAAACTTCCTAACCCAAACTACAGTAGTCCTGGACAAGTTAGCAGGCGGCGGATCTTGCAAACTTGCTGGGGATACGACAGTTACCGCTGAGAAGGCAGGCGACCAATATAACTTATCCCCCCAGAACTACAAAGTTAGTGGCTTAGCCTCAGTGACAGGAAGTGGTTCAAAAATGGCAGGCGGTACAACTCAAATTGTTAAAGTGGTAAGTGACGCAGATGTTGCAGCCCTAAAAGAGAAGCTCTCTAAAACTAACGAAGATGCTTACCGAACAGAGCTAAAAGACCAATTCAGCGATTCTCAGAAGGTCCTAGATGACACCTTTTCTGTCTCTCTTGGTAGTATCCAACTTACTCCTACCGCAGGCCAGCAAGCCGAGACTTTAAGCGGAACTGTAGCCGTAGATTATGCAATGTTTGGGGTGGAAGAGGTTGAACTTAACAAAATTCTAGATATTCGCGTTACGGAGGTTAGGAAGGATGACTCCCAAAGCATTATCAAGAATGGACTTGATGATCTAAAACTGACGCTAGATAGCGATGGCCAGTTCCAGTTTGCTACTGTTGCCTACCTTGGACCAAATCTAGATCAAGAGAAGATAAAAAGAGAAACCGCAGGAAAGAAGAAGGGCGAAGCAATTCAGTTTATCAAAGTCCAAGAAGGTGTCAACGACGCAACAGTTAAGATATCCCCATTCTGGAGCTCATCTTTACCAGGCGAAGGTAAAATAGAAATTAAGATAGAAGTAGCAGAATCGTCATCTTCATAAATAAACTAAGATATGAAAATCATCTCACTAGATTTCGGAGAAAAGTACATAGGTGTAGCATATGCAGATACAAACTCTGTTTTGATCGCCCAGCCAATCGACATCGTCAACAACAAGGGCGATGGCAAAGAAATAGACTCTATTTCTGAGATATACAAAAAGAAGAAGGCAGAGCTCGTCATCCTTGGTTATCCAAGAAACCTAAGTGGCCATCCAACCCAGCAAACTAGAGATGTAGAAGCATTTGGTGATAAACTAAAAAGTACACTTGGCCTGCCTTTAAAGTATCAAGATGAAACGCTCTCTAGCGTTTTAGTTAAAGATCAACTCAGTGAAGATAAGAAAGGCCACAAAAAGAGGATTGACGACCAATCTGCAGCCCTAATTCTGCAAGATTACCTAGAACAAGAGTTTAGAAGGTAATCTCTAATAATTCTAAGAAGAATAAGCTGAAACAGGAATCAGTTTAACCTCACTAGTACCTAAAGGCATATAAACATCTAAATAAAACCAATGAAGACATACTATCACCATAAGCTTGGAGCATTTAAAGAGGCTAAAGATGCCACAATAAGGTCTCCAAAAAAGCTAATCCTGGTTATTTTAGTTTTATTCTTTGTTGCACTTGGTTCTAGCTACTTCTGGTACAAGACATCGCTACAGCCAGTTGGCTCTGGTGATAGCAAAAGCTTTATTGTCGCCAAAGGTGATTCCGTTAACGAGATTATGGATAGGCTAAAAAAAGAAGGTCTAATAAAGTCTTCTTTAAGCCTAAAGATACACGCTAAGTTCAACGGAACCTACTCTAAACTTAAGGTCGGTACCTATGCTCTTTCGCCAGAGCTGTCTGGCCCACAAATTGTCGAGGTCATATCTGGTGGGAAAGTCGCAGACGCTAAGCTAACCATTCTTGCCGGAAGAACAATCCAAGAGCTTCTTCCTGAACTCTACCAACACTTTGGACAAGATCAAGTCCAACAGACTCTGACAGATTTAACTCCAGATTTTCACCCTATTCTTGCCGATCAATCAGATCAAGCCTCAATCAACCTAGAAGGCTACCTACTCCCAGAAACATATACTGACCTAAATAGCGGAGTTACTTTTGAGGTTTGGTTAAAACGTAACTTTGATTTGTATATTGAACGAATCTCCCCTTTGCGCGAGCAAATTAAGGCTAGAGGTTTTAGTCTGCAAGAGGCCTTTACCCTTGCCTCTATCGTACAAAAAGAATCATCCGTTCCAGAAGAACAAAAAAAGATAGCCCAGGTTTTTGAACTTCGTTTGCAAAGGGATATATCTCTAGGCGCTGACCCAACATTTATCTATGCCGCCAAACTAAAAGGTGTTGAGCCTAGCCCCACTATTGATTCACCTTACAATACAAGGATCTACAAAGGTTTACCACCAACCCCAATTGGGACTTTCGAGCTAACTGCACTTCAGGCCGTTGCATACCCAAGCCCAACTGAGTTCTTATTCTTTGTAGCTGGTGATGACGGAGTAATCTACTATAGCTTTACAGAAGAGCAACACCAGGCAGACATAAAAGCCCACTGCCAGGAACTCTGTAATTAGAGTAAATCTGAAATGATCACTTTTTTGGTAGCCAACCTTTTTAATAGACTTTGCAGTTATAATCACACATGCTAAAAGAACAAGCTTTAGACGTTGCTTTCTCACACTCTTGTTGAGTTTTGAATGCAACAGTAAGGGCATTCTTGGTATTTTTCTTTTGAATTACAAAAACGATCAAACCGGATATTATAATAACTATAACTAGAGTTATTATAATTATTTTCTTTCTCATACATATATAATAACAAGAATAATAACCTGGTCTACAGCTAGACACAACAAAGTCTTACGCCTATTCTAAAAATGGCTAAGTTGTAATCAATTATCTACGAGCTAACTATAAGAGTTCTAATGTCCACTCTAGGAGGGCCATCCTAATGAACATACCATTTCCTGCCTGACGAAAGTAAGCTGCACGGGGATCTTTATCGACTGTCGTTAGAATCTCGTCAATTCGCGGCAGGGCATTCATAATGAATGCCTCAGGCTTAATAAGCGGCAGATGTTGTGGACCTATTACAAAGGTTTGCGGTGGTATCTCTCCAGTAAAACGTTCCTTTTGGATACGATTCCAATAAATCACATCAGCTTTCTTAAGGGCATACTCCAGCTTATCTGTCTCTTCAAAAGTAGTACCTCGTTTCTTTAGATAAGTCTTTACATCGCTAGCTAAGCGTAATTCTTTTGGTGAAACAAGAATAAGGTGGTTGCCTCCAACTTTAGCGAGTAAGTATATGAGTGATCTAAGAGCTCGGCTATGCAATAGATCGGTCCCCAGGGCTATATTTAGCCCAGTCATGCTGCCAGCTTCACGATAGATGGTATAAAGATCAAGTAAAGCCTGAGTGGGGTGCTGACCTGCTCCATCACCCGCATTTATTATTGGTACACCACTAACAGCAGCGGCTCGTTCAGCTGCATTGGCCTCAAAGTGTCGCATTACGATCACATCAGGCTGGTATTCGGATAGTACCTGTATAGTATCTTCTAGTGATTCACCCTTGACAAGGGAGGAAGATATTTGAGCATTTTCAGTCGATACAACTTGCATGCCAAGATGTTGGCCGGCAGCTGCAAATGATATTCGAGTACGAGTAGATGGTTCAAAAAAAACCAAAAACATCATCTTACCTTGTAGAAGTCCGCCTAGCTTCTGGTGCCTTCTTTTATCTATAGAAAGAGCCTGTAATTCATCTGCTCTTTTAAACAAAACACTAATAAGCTTCGCGTCAAATTGCTGTGCTTTTAGAGTATGTCTCATTAAATCTTGATTATAACAAAAGATCCTCTTCAGGATCTTTTATACAGACTTAATAAACTTTGTGAACTACCATATTAGATGCTATTGTAACTAAAGCCAAACTTTCTTATCTATTAAGGCAATCATCGTAGTCCGATTGCTCTTTTGCTGTCACACTTATAGAGTTATTATCTGCAGGACTTTCATATCCAACTTCTCTAGCACAATCTTGTTGTTTATTTAGCCAATTTCTATCCTCGATAACTGTAGGCATTATGAAGAAGAATAAAAGCAAAGCGGCAATTATCCCGAACCCAAGTAGTGTTGCATTAACTAAGTTAAGGCTCTTCGTCTTTTTTCTGGCAGTTGCTTTATTGAATATTCGCGTACTAACAAATAACGCAGTGCCCAACAGTAAACTAGCGATAATGAACGTTATGATGCCATATATAAATAATTCTTGGTTAGTAAATATTCCACCCGCTAATGTATCAAGCATAAAAGTGATTATAGGTTATATTGTCTAGAATTAGAAACTCCTCGGTCTGAGCAGCTTAAGGATAACCATTATTGGAGGGCCATAGCGGAATATATTGGGAACCAAGTTAAGAGTACATAATAATACCAGTAATCATAATGCCTTGAACCATTAACCACATAGTATTAAGAACGATTAACTGTCTATGCTTATAGATATAACCGAATAATAAAAAAGGAATACAGCCGATGCAATAGAGTACCCACATAGTAAGCGATAACCCCGCCGTCTCTTTTGTGGAATAAAGAAGCCAAACCTGAGGTAATGCAGTGAGCGGCATTAGTATAGAAAATATTGAACAGGTACGATCTATTAATCGTTTTTCGTCTTTCTTAGTAAGTAGAAAGTTATGACTTCTGTTTGGCATATTCATATACTAACAGAGTACCCTCTTCAGACTCCCCTAGGGGGCCATAATATAGGCTTTCACAATTACGATTCACTTTGGAGAGCCTTAAGGCTAGTGTACAATCCAACCCTTAGTCATGTCAGTTCTATCTAGCTTGCCATTACCAATTGCAATACTTTCAGTATC
>JAUPUA010000064.1 GCA_030917805.1 Patescibacteria group bacterium | reverse complement strand
TACTCTCGCTACCTTACAAACCGTAACCCTGGCGAACAACCCGCCACCCTTCTAGATTACTTCCCAGACGACTTTTTAATGATTGTCGACGAAAGCCACATGACATTGCCCCAAATTAGAGGAATGTACAACGGAGATCGCGCCCGAAAAGAGGTTTTGGTCGAACATGGCTTCCGGCTCCCAAGCGCACTTGATAATCGCCCCCTTACTTTCGCCGAGTTCGAGAATCATGTTAATCAGGCAATCTACGTCTCTGCCACACCAGGACCATACGAACTTGAAAAAGACCCCGAACCCGCCCAACAACTTATCCGCCCGACTGGTCTTCTAGACCCAGAAATAGAAATCCGCCCCACCGAGCATCAAGTAGATGATCTAATTGATGTTATCCGCCAAACCATAGAAAAAGGCCAACGTGTTCTTGCCACTACGCTCACCAAACGCATGGCCGAAGATCTTTCTGAACATCTAGAAGATCTCAACATCAAATCCGCATACCTCCACAGCGATGTTGACACAGTTGAGCGGACAGATATTCTACGAGATTTACGCCTTGGAATATACGATGTCCTCATAGGAATTAACCTTCTTAGGGAAGGCCTAGACCTTCCAGAAGTTAGCGTTGTTGCTATTCTTGATGCCGACAAAGAGGGCTTCTTACGTTCTGAGTCTGCCCTAGTTCAAACAATTGGCCGGGCTGCTCGGCATCAAGAAGGTCGAGTCATCATGTACGCCGATAAAATCACCAGCAGTATGGAGCGAGCCATTTCGGAAACAAGAAGAAGGCGGGCTCTTCAAATCGAGTACAACACCAAACATAATATTACACCCACCACCATTATTAAAGATATCTCTCAAGGCCTCAGAGAAATCATCAACTCACCAGACGGTAAGGGCCACAAAATGACCAAAAAAGAGCTACAGGAGCAGGCTGCTCGTAATGCAGTGGACCCTCTCATGCTAGTTAAAGGTTCTAGGGGCAAAATTGATGAGGCCGAAAAGAAGATCCTCCTAAAAGACCTTGCTGCCGAGATGGAGCTCGCCTCCGCCAATCTGCAATTCGAGCTTGCCGCCGAACTTCGTGATGCTATTAAAACCCTGAAGGAATAGGCTAACATCTTAAGCACTGTATTGGGTATAATCAAGATCCAAATGAAGCTATCTACTCCTCCTCCAAAAAAACCTACTCTTAACTTTGTCGTTGAAGGTGGAACTAAACTTAAAGGCTCAATCAAGGTAAATGGCTCCAAAAACTCTGCCATGGGTATCCTTTGCGCATCGCTTCTAAATAAAGGTACAACTACACTTTATAACGTCCCTCGGATAGAAGAAGTTAACAGGATTCTAGAGGTCTTTGAAAGTATTGGAGTTAAGCTTAACTGGCTCGATGAAAGCACTCTCAAGCTAAAACGGCCAACGAAGCTTAATCTAAAAAATATGAATAAAGAAAGCGCCACAAGAACTCGTAGCGTGATTATGCTAACTGGCGCTCTCATCTTCCAAGAAAAAGAATTCTTAATACCTTACGCAGGAGGCTGTAAACTTGGCAAAAGAACAATCTCTCCTCACCTAAGTATGCTTGAACACTTTGGGGCGAAGATCACCGTAGAACCAAAAAACTACAAAGTCTCTCTTCACGGCAGTAAAATCGACAAAAGAATAATCCTTCAAGAAAGAGGCGATACTGTTACAGAAAACGCCCTTATTGCAGCTGCACTATCAAATACTGATGTCGAAATTCGTTTTGGAACCTCTAATTATATGGTTACAGACACAGCAAAGTTCTTACAAAAGCTAGGTGTAAAAATAAGCGGGATTAATACAACAACCTATAAAGTATCTGGGCTAAAAAGTATGAATAAAGATATTAGCTACCGCATCATGGAAGACCCCATAGAGGCAGTAAGCTTTATTACCGCAGCAATAATAACTAAGAGCAAAATAACCATCCAAAGATGTCCTCTAGACTACATTGAATTCGAGCTAGAAAGACTCCGCGAGATGGGTCTTATCTTTAACATCAAAAAGACCTACTTCTCAGAAGAAGGTATCGAACTAATCGATCTCGAAGTTTTAGGAGCCAGTAAGCTAAGGCCAGTAAAAGATCATAAAATTGAATGCCAACCCTTCCCTCATCTTAATGCGGACAGCCTTCCCTTCTTTGCCCTTATCTGCACTCAAGCTAGTGGCAGAACCCTAATTCACGATTGGATGTACGAAAACAGAGCAATTTATCTAACTGAACTTTCAAAACTTGGTGCAAACATCGAGCTAGTTGATACTCACCGCGTATTCGTAAGTGGACCAACCAAGTTTGAGAGTGCCGACATCACTTCTCCACCAGCCCTAAGGCCGGCCGTACTACTACTTTTTGCAATGATGGCTGCTCCTAAAAAACAGATCTCAATATTAAGGAATGTTTATTCGATTGCCAGAGGATACGAAGACTTTGCCAACAGACTCAACTCAATCGGTGCAAAAATAGAAGTTGTTAATTAGAAGTTATTAGCTAAACAAACGCATGAATGTTGCAATTCTAGGCTTTGGCAAAGAGGGAAAAGCAAGCTACAACTATTGGCTAAAACAAGGTTCATCTATCACCATATTTGATCAAAACAAGATCCCAGCCAGTAAATTGCCCAAAGGATGTAGCGCCATAAATGTTAAGGATTCCTTCAATAACATCAAGGGCTTTGACCTAGTAATACGAACCGCAAGTCTTAACCCAAACAAGATATCAACTGAGGATAAAATATGGTCAGCCACCAATGAATTCTTTTCCAAATGTCCCGCACCAGTCATAGGAGTAACAGGGACTAAGGGCAAAGGCACAACTTCAAGCCTCATTGCTCACATCCTAAAAACGGCGGGCAAAAGAGTACATTTAGTAGGCAACATCGGAGTTCCCGCACTTACAGTACTTCCGAAAATATCAAAAAATGATATTGTTGTGTTCGAATTATCTAGTTTTCAACTTTGGGATCTAGAATTCAGCCCAAATGTTGCCGTTATCCTTATGATTGAGCCAGACCATCTAGACATTCACGGATCCATGCAAAATTACATCCAAGCAAAATCAAACATCACAACCCACCAAACAGCTCAAGATTTACTAATTCATCATCCAACAAACAAATCTTCAATCCTAGCCTCTTCGTTTACAAAAGCAACAAAAGTGGCCTACCTTACCAAACAAGGGGCCTACGTTAAAGACGACTTCATCCTAATAGATAATAAAAAGGTCTTCTCAGTCAGTTACATCCAGCTAATTGGTAGCCATAATCTAGAGAATGTCACAGCCGCCATAACCGCCGCATGGCAATATACAAAAGATGTCGAATCTATCCAAAAAGCGCTACAAACTTTTAAAGGCTTACCCTATCGTCTTGAGCTAATCCATAAATACAATAATGTCTCAATCTATAATGACAGCTTCGCTTCAAATCCAAGCTCAACCACTGTAGCCATAAAATCTTTCCCAAATAACAAAATCATATTAATATGCGGAGGTTTTGATAGAGGAATCAGTCACAAAAAACTAACCAAGATCATATCTGAGCAAAAAAACATAAAGTCAATTCTTCTAATAGGACAGGTGAAAGATTCCCTCAGGAAAGATTTACTCATACACGGAGTAGAAATAAACCAGGTCATGATCTTCTCAAACCTAGAGGAATGTCTCAAAAGAGCCTTAAGCTTAGCCGAGGATAATGACGTGATACTATTTAGCCCCGGCTTCCCAAGCTTTGACATGTTCAAAGACTTCACCGATAGAGGCCAAACTTTCACCAAATTAGTAAAGCAATTCACCCAAACACCTTGACTTAAGCTTAACCCCTATGCTACTCTAAAGACAAAAGATCTTAACAAAAATAAAAAATGACATCCCCAGACATAAAGTTTATAGATACAGACAAGGATCAGCCATATACGGATATTCCTGAAGAATTAGGTCAAGTTACTATTGACCTAACAAGTCCCGAAGAACTCATAATGGCCTCAGGCCTAACTTACGGCAACAATTCAAAAACAACAGGAGCCGCAACCGATGGACACATGGTAGTAGCAGAGACAGATACACAAACAGGAGAAAAAACCGGAAGAGTAGCCCTAGTACCAATTCCGACCATAAAAGACGAGATAAAATAAATCATATGACAGTTGATGAAAAACCAAAAGAAATAATAGACGGAGTCCCCGATTTCGGTAAGCTACGAGATAGCTCCGAGCAGTCAGGTGAATCAATACCGAGCGCAGACCAAGATCCTCATGGCATAGGTGGTAAAGCAAGAGCCATGCACGATGCAAATATCCAAGCTCAGGACCCGGAACAGACGCCCCAACCTGAAGAACTTAGAGGTTCATCTGCTACATTCAATTTTCCGGAAACAATAAATCAACTAGTTGCCCGTACTCCTCAGTTACATATTGAAATTGGGGGTGTCGACTTATCTGTAACACACCACCCCTCTGGCTATATACATGACGCAACTACAGAAAAGACTCCATTGGATGAGTGGCAGGTCAGTAGATCTGCGCCAGCACGAACATTCTCATTAGAAGTTGCCGGCAGAGAGATAGTTGTAAGTTTCGACAGGCTAACACCTGGAGTTACCCCTGAGCTCTCACGTCGAGCACTAGAAGATATTGAGGACAAAATTAGCCAATTCTACCCACACCTAGAAACAGATGATGAAAGAGCCACCGCAACAAAGTTTGAAGAATCACTCAGAAGAATAGTACAGAAGAAAGAGGCTGAAGCAGAAGCTAAAAGAGAAGAGATCAAGCGACAACATGACAACAGGTCAGTAAGACTAGCCGTAGGGCGAAATACAAGCGGAATTCATGGCATACGAATCTCACCTAGTATAACTGATGCATTAGGAGACGATGTCAGCTCAGTGCACCTTATAGAGCTAATTAGAGACGAGCCAGGTAAGCCAGCCCGAGCAGTTGACATCTCAAAAGAGGGTATCATAATTGACATGACCGACAACCCCGCCCGTAGTCTTGTATCGAGAGAACACGCAACCATTGAGTTCAACGGTAAGAACCAAGTCGTAATAACTGATGGATCAAAATATGGTCAACCTTCCACTAATGGCACTATAGTTACTCGCTCTTAAGCTCTCTCAACTCAACCTCCAAGCTTAATAGTAGTGCCTTACTTTCTTCTACCAACTCTTTTGGAGCCCTATCCACGTAACCCTGGTTATTAAGTCTAGCTTCAAGGTTCTTAATCTGAGCTTGAACTTCATCTACTCGTTTTCCAATCTGATCTCGATACTTATCCATGTTTTTAGAAGATATCAGCAAACTCCATCCCTCAAGGTCAGATATCTGCAAACTCTCAGTTAGATTTCCACTACCAGCCTTAAGCTTAGCTAAACTTCTGACTAGTTCAGCTAAATTATCGTCTTCACCAGAAATCTCAATCTCAGCACCAATGTAACTCTTAACCTTACGAGCAAACTCCGTAGCCTTAACTACATTATCAAAGCTTAACGCCATGCCGTCATTAAACTTAAACTCTTCTGGCCATTTCTCAATCACCAGCATACTGTCCTTACCCCTTATGCCTAAGCTTTGCCAGATAGTCTCTGTTACAAACGGAGCAAATGGATGAGCAAGCTTTAAGCAAGTTTCAAGAGCCCAAACCAGAACACTTAAGTTTAGCTCAGATTTACTTGCCTCTAAATACCAATCAGCTAACTTATTCCAGATGACATCGTATACAACGCCAAATGCCTCACCAAACTCATCATCATCCATAGATTTCTGAATAGCATTATTTGCCAAGTTAACCTCTCGGATTATCCAGTGGTCTGCCTCAGATTTTGCCTCAACCTTCTCTAATTGTGAGACTTTAATTTGCTTTTCATCAAGCAAACTCTCTGTAAATCTAGCAATGTTCCAAAGCTTATTCGCAAAGTTCCTCCCCGAAACAATCTTACTCTTATCAAAGGCCTTATCACTACCGGCTGCATTATCCATTTGGATCATCCCCATACGCATTGCGTCAGAGCCAAACTCATCTAAAAGATCTTTGGCAGAAGGAGCGTTTCCTAAAGATTTACTAAACTTTTTACCATCCTCACCTCTTATATTTCCATTTACGTAAAGAGTTTTAAACGGAATATCATCAGCATTATATAGAGCCATCATTATCATCCTTAGACCCCACTGGTTAAAAATCTCTCTCCCCAGATGCAACCAGGCTGTAGGGAAGAAATCTTTAAACTCTTGACTACTCTGTTCAGGATCTCCAGCGTCATAACCTAGAGCCAGGTAAGGAAACTGAGAGCTACTCATCCAAGTATCAAAAGTATCCCTATCTCTAACATAAGTCTTACCGTCTTCAACTATCTCATCATCATCTGACTCACTATAGATCCATTCATCAGACTCTTCATTATAAAACGCTGGAATTCGAATTCCCCAAGGACACTGTCTACTTATATTCCAGTCTCTTATGTTCCTCAAATAGTCCAGACCAATCTCCTTTCTATTCGCTGGCCTAAACTTAACCCTATCAGCTTCAATTGCTTCAATTGCCTTTTTAGCAAGAGGCTTCATATTAACAAACCACTGCTCCATCAGCATTGGCTCAATTACCGTCTTACATTTGTAGCAAACACCTACTCTATTAGCGTATTCTTCATCCACACGAATTAATAGACCTTTTTCTTTTAGAGCCTCAACAACAGCCTCTCTGGCTTCCATAATAGGCATTCCCGCAAACCGACCAGCCCTTTCATTCATCGTTCCATCTTTATTAATTACCTCGATAACTGGCAGATTATGCCTTTGAGCTATGTCCCAATCGTCAAAACTATGAGCCGGAGTGACCTTAACAGCTCCAGTCCCAAAATCCATATCAACCATCTCGTCAGCTACAACGACAACCTTAAAAGGCCCATTAACACCTTCAATTTCTAGTTCCTTACCAACAAGATTCTTATAGCGCTCATCATCAGGATGAACTGCTACAGCAGTATCGCCAAACTTAGTCTCTGGACGCGTTGTCGCCAGCTCAAAAGACCCGTACCTCATGTAATAAAGTGGAGTTTTCCTATCCTCATAATCTACCTCGATATCACTAAAGCTCGTCCCGTGGAATGTACAAAAGTTAACTAATCTATTACCCCTATAGATTAAGTCCTCATCCCACATCTTTTTAAAGACTTTGCTCACATTTCTAGTAATCTTCTCATCCAAGGTAAACGTAAAATGATCCCAACTACAGCTCAGACCCAACTGCCGATAGGTAAGCTTAGCCATACCAATATTTTTCATCACGAAGTCCCAGGTCATATGGTAGAGCTCTTTATCTGTAAAATCGAACTTACTCTTCCCTTCTTTAGCAAGTTCCTTTTCAAACATATACCAAGTTTCAAAGCCCGCATGGTCAGCGCCCGGAAGATAAAGTACCCTGTCGCCCATTAACCTTCTGTAGCGTGATTTAATATCCTGCTTAACATAAGTTGCTTGCCCAATATGTAGCTTCGCGTTTGCATTTGGTGGAGGCATTATTAGTGCAAACGGCTCACCATCACCCTTAGGTGCAAAAGCTCCACTGTTTAGCCATAGTTCGTATATTTCGCCCTCATAAGCTTGAGGTTCATAAGTTTTCGCTAAATTCATAGTCTTTTTTCAAATTTAAGTTTAAATATTCAGTCCACGTGTTTATAGATACAAAGAATTAAGTCCCAAAGGGACAACACTTCTAGCTCCACCGAACATAAACTTAAACTTACTCATACCTAACATTATACCATTTACCCTCTCCACAGGGAGGGCCGCTATAAACAACATCCTAACCCATCATAATACTTGACTTTTATACCCTCAGTATGCTAGTATCTAACCTAGATCAAACAAATCAAAAACAAAAAATATGGAGCAAACAAGATCACAATCAGATGAAACATGGGATTCTGAGGTTGAAAGATACAAAGTACTCACCCCAGAAGAAAAGTTAGCTCATGACGAAGAGCTAGAAAAAATGAAAAGAGCCGGCTGGAACACAGTAGGTTTCACTAATACAGAAGCGCTCATTTCTTCCTCAATAGATCCGACATCCACAATCGAAGGAGGAGTTAACCTGGGCGAAAATGTTCAGGTTGGTAGATTCGCTAATATTCGTAAAGGAGCTAAAATAGAGAACCAAGTTAGAATAGGTGACTTTGCCGAAGTAGGTAATCAAGCCATAATGGAAGACTTTTCTCACGCCCTAAACGAAGCTCTTGTTAAACCTCGAGAGATAATTCCTAAAAGTGGAGTTCGACCCAACCAAATGCACAACATAGTTTAGATAACATCTACGCACAGTTCACTATTGTGCTCTAAGCTATACTTAAGCTTAAGATGGAACCTAAAGAAGAGATTAAACAGCGCTTACCAATAGAAGTCGTCATCGGCGAATACGTCGAGCTTAAAAGGGCTGGCCGAAACTACAAAGGCCTTAGCCCTTTTTCTGCAGAAAAAACCCCCAGCTTTATCGTCTCACCAGATAAAAACATCTGGCACGATTTTTCTAGTGGTAAAGGAGGCGACATCTTCAGTTTTGTCATGGAAGTTGAAGGCATGGAATTTCCCGAGGCACTCAAACATCTTGCCGCCAAAGCAGGAGTTGAATTAGAAGAATACAGCCCAGCCGCCAAAAAAGATCAGCAGCTTAAGTCAAAAATCCACGAAATTAATGCACTTGCCGCCAAATACTACCAAGCCTGCCTATTAAAAAATCAAAATGCACTTGATTACCTAAAAGATCGCGGAGTAACCAAGCAGGGAATTAAAGATTTCGAACTCGGCTATGCACCCAACTCACCAACAGGGCTAGTCAACCTACTTACCAGGCATAAGTTCACCTCAGAGCAAATCCAAAAGGCCGGCATAGCCACAAATCGAGGGGGCAAACTCTACGATATCTTTAGAGAGCGCATCATGTTCCCGTTTATTAGCCCATCCGGAGAACACCTTGGCTTTACCGGGCGACTCATCAAAAAAGATGGCTTTGGCCCCAAGTACATGAACACACCTCAGACGCTCGTCTACAATAAATCTAACTTTCTTTATGGTTTAAACGTTGCCAAAGAGGATGTCCGCAAAAAAGACCAAATAGTTTTGCTAGAAGGCAACCTTGATGTCGTCGCATCATCTCAGGCTGGAGTAAAGCAAATCGTAGCTGCTAGCGGAACAGCAATTACCGCACTTCAGCTTCGCCAGATCCAAAGGTTAACCGAGAACCTAATCTTCTGCCTAGATACAGATAAAGCTGGTATCGAGGCCACCATTCGCTCATTAGAGATTGCCGCACCAACAGATCTAAAAGTAACCGTTGCCTCAATCCCTCCAGAATATAAAGATCCCGACGAGCTAATTAAAGCGGAAGGTTCAGAGAGATGGGAAGTCGCCCTACAATCTGCCCAAGATGCCTTCATTTGGCTTATTGAAACCCTAGCAAAAGATATTGACCTCAGCTCACCGAACCAAAAAGGCTCTTACGCAAAATCCATTATCAGAGTTCTAAACTTAATCAAAAATCCAGTTTCACAAGAATCCTACAAAAAATACCTTGCAGATAAGCTTGATGTCTCAATAGACTCTCTAGATAAACTAGCAGAAGCAGCCCCACTCAAAAGGCTAAAACAATTCACAATCAAAAAAGAGATAGATAACCAACTTGAGGATAAGCTTAGGCTCATCACAGACCGCTTCCTAAGCATCTTGATTCAACTGAACAGTCCAGAAGCCTTGCAGACCCTAAAAACTCAACTGAAGGCCTCTAGTATGCTCAAGGGGCATCCAAAAGATCTGTATAGGACGCTCATAGCTAGTGAACCTATTCCATCAGAATTAGAAGAATACATAGCCAGCCTCAATCTTATCCACGCTCAGCTCTTAGAGTTTTCTTCAGATGAAACTCCTCTTATTGAGTTATTGGAGGAACAGTATATACAGCTTCAACAAATTCAAAAAGACGTTCAGGCTGAAGAGCTCAGATTAAGACTAGCCCAGGCTGAAGCTGCAGAGCACGATAAACTTTTACAACAAATCCACCTGCTTCAGTCTTCGCCAACATCAAGCCTGCTCTCAAAAGAATAGTACACCCTTCGACCCAACACTTCCTGCGGTTAGCCGATAACAAGGAGTAAAATAAGCTCTAGTAAGCTTTTCAAAGAACCTGTGTATAACAGACATACCACTGTTAGCAATTTTAGGGCCTGTGGAAACCCATATGGTCAAACAATTGTCAGCTCAAAGAGCTTATGTCCACGTGCAAGTCTTCTGATATTTCACTTTTGAAACAAAAACAAAGAACCAATCGTACTAAAATTAATAGTCAATTTAATCGCCCAGCAACAAGAAGAACTTAAGCTGGGCTTCGCCCGTTGTTTAAAATCAAATTAAAGAGTATACTTATTCATCTATGATAGGAAAAAGCCAATCCAGCAAAATAACAACAAAAATTCTAAAAGATCTAAAAAAGCACTTACCAGAAAGCGGGAGCATTCAAAAAACAGACCTAGATCAAGCAATACTCAAGTTTGACCCCAAGAGTATACTCCAAGCCCAAGACATCAAAAACCTTAAAGCTCAGTTCAAAGAAGAGGGCATCAAAATCGTTGCTCCCAAGCCAGCCAAAAAAAAGCTAGTCGTTAAAGAAGAAGCCCCGGCTAAAACAGCACAAAAACTGAAACAAGCCGTAAAAGCCGAAGCAACAAAAAAGACCGATAAGCCCGTGTCCAAATCTGCTTCTAAGACAGATAAGGAACCTAAGTCTACTCCTGCTGCTAAAAAAGCGAAAGTAGAACCTGTTAAAAAAACTCGTACCCCTAAAGGGTCTACCTCTATTGCTCAAAAAGAGATCATAGACGACGAAGAGCCAGATGCTGAAGACCTAAACGATAAAGATTTAGAAATTGAAGAGGATGTAAACGTCTACCTAAAAGAGATCGCCGATGACAGCGTAAGACTCTACCTACGAGAGATCGGAAACGTCCCACTACTAACAGGTCCAGAAGAGATCGAACTAGCTCTAAAGATTAGAGCAGGAGACATGGCTGCTAAAGCCAAAATGGCCGAAAGCAACATGCGTTTAGTTGTCTCTATTGCTAAGCGCTACACTGGTCGTGGGCTAGACTTTCTAGATCTTATTCAAGAGGGCAACAACGGTTTAATGCGTGCTGTAGAAAAATTCGACCCAGATAAAGGATTTAAGTTTAGTACCTACGCAACTTGGTGGATCCGCCAAGCCATCACCCGTGCTATCGCCGATCAATCACGCGTCATCCGTATTCCTGTGCACATGTTTGAGAACATCAACAAATTGATGCGTACCCAGCGTAGAATGACTCAAGAACTTAACCGAGAACCCACCATCGATGAGCTCGCTAAAGAACTCGAGATGGAGCCCGAGAAAGTAGAGTACATCTTCAAAATTAAACAAGATGTTGGTTCGTTAGATTCCGCCATCGGAGGTGGAGACGAAGGTGACGAAAGCGTTCTAGCCGACTTTATCGAGGACGAAGAAGGCGAAAGCCCGGCTGAGGCCGCAACCAGAGCTTACATGCGCCAGCAAATAGATGAAGTCTTAGGAGAACTCAGCGACAGAGAAGCCAAGATCCTTAAACTTAGATTCGGCTTAGAAGACGGCAAACAACATACCCTAGAAGAAGTCGGCCATGAATTCGACGTTACCAGAGAAAGAATCCGACAGATCGAGGCTAAAGCCCTAAACAAACTCCGCCGTAACCAAAACGCCAAGAAGCTCCGCTCTTACCTCGAAGAATAAAGGGCATCAAAACTATCCACAGTTAAAAGACCTCTCTTTAATAAAGGAGGTCTTTTAATATCTAAGCTCAAAAAAGTGCTTAAGCCGCAGCTTGTTTTAAATCGTAATCAGTAAATGCTTGCTTCGCCTCATCAGAAGCATTTGCAAATCTCTCAAAGTTACTAGGTTTACCACTAAACAAGTTTCCAAATCTCTCTTCTACTAATTTTTTAGCCCGTTCATCACTAAGCTTTAGGCCCAACTTGTTCGCTCGTTGCTTGGCAAGAACTTCTTGAAGTTTTACTGCCTTCTTGAAGGCCTCCTCGGCCCCG
>JAUPUA010000061.1 GCA_030917805.1 Patescibacteria group bacterium | reverse complement strand
GTCTGAGAACGACCTGCGTATTAATCAGAAGCAATATGCAAAGTACCAGGAGTTCCAAGTCGCTCATCCTGAAGACTATAAGAAGCACCATGATGGCAAGCTGGAACACTATGAGAAGCTTGTTAAGGTGGCGGAGCATAACGTAGCCAAGAATAAAGACAAGCTAGAAGAACTGAAGACAGGACTACCTACTGAAGAAGAGTTCTACGAACTCATCAATTCATATCTGTTACGGCTACTCAATTCTACCGATTTAATGGAACAAGACCTTATATGTAACGAGTTGGTGTTGAACCTACGTGTGAGAAACGACTCTGTATCTGTTATAAAATTAAATCCACCCTATGATTTACTGGTGGATTTAAGCGAAATATCTTCTGGTCGGGGTGATAGGACTTGAACCTACGACCTCACGGTCCCAAACCGCGCGCGCTACCAACTGCGCCACACCCCGTTACAAACTGTTATTATAACAGATAATCTTCTAAATTTACTTAAATAGTAAACCAACGGCTATACCAAAGCCGCATGCAACACCGCTTATTGCAACTGTTTGTAGTGCAAACTTAAGCTTGTTACCTTTTAGAATGTAGCCCCTCCAGAGCCCTAGACCGAATAGGCTCAAAAAGGTAAAAGTAATAATAATTAGGTTATTCCTTATCCCGAAGAAAAGAGGAAGCATAACCCATAGACCTGCCAGAAGGTATGAAATTAGCATTAGCCATCCTTTTCTTAGTGCGGCCTTGCCTCTTGTTGGATTGTCGTCGTTAGAGATGAATTCTCCTGCCCCCATGCTAGTTGCCTCAACTACTATTGTTATCAGACCAGCAGCTAGGACTGTTTCTTTTGAGGTTCCAGCAGCGATTAAGCCTACAATTACTCCAGTTGTAGATACAAAGCTATCTTCTATACCAAATATTATTGTTCTTAAGTTCTCTCTTATAGTTGTCATATGTAGGTTGAGAGTGCTTAAGTTTTATTATTTATAATTTACTATAGCATAAGTATATAAGAGAAACTCTAAATTAGATTAAGCTTAGTGATTCTTTCTATAATTTCTGATTCGTCCATATCCGGTAATCCTAGTTTGAGTGCAGATGATTTCATTAATTGGGCTAGCTTTTCTGATCTATGCCATTCTATGGTGCTGCCACTTTCTGGATCATCAGGATCTCTTCTGTCTTCGCTTATCTCATTAAGCTTAACTAAAAAATATAGAGTTGTTTTCTGAACCGTAGCCTCTCCTGCTTTATATTGTTTAACCAAAGAGCCAACATAAGCTATAAGATCACCTTCGGCACCGAATTCCTCCATTAATCCTCTGCGTAGTGTATCCTCAATAGTTTCATTAGGTTCCATCGTTTCGCGCATTAAGATGAAAGCTTCATTATTAAGTTTGGGATGATCTATAAAGTGGTGGCATGCGATCTGCCCTTTGCTATTAACTAAGGCAGCTCCCACTGATATGTGATATGGTTTTTGTAAAGTCCCTTGAAAATAGTTAGCCATATTAAACTTAATTCTACATTAAATTTTTTGGTAGCTAAAAGAACCCTGAAAAGGGTTCGTAGAAAATGAAGAATTCTTATCTGGCAGAGGCTCACGTACCTTATCCAAACTTTTTGAGGAGGTAGTTGACTAGCCTGATGAGTACCAACGAATTCTATTAAAATCTAAAGAGACATTGATTCCCGCGCATAGGAAGTTCATTGTGGGATTGAAATACTAAGTTGAAGAAGCTAACTTATATGATATTGTATATAAAAAAGTCAGATAATTTTAAAGACTAAAAGAGAATGGAAGATATCAGATCATTAGGGGTCGATTTTGCTGCAGGAGTAGTAGCAGGCAGGGCGTTGCAGACATTTGCCCTTGAGGGCTACGCACATCAGTGCTTAGCCCACAGGAATGTCGAATTCACTTCTATGGCTGCAGGAGTCGCACACAATGCTTTACTCTTAGCGGGGATGTCGCCTAACGGATTTGCCCCCTACCATAGAATCCACCATGCCGATGAGCTCTTAGAACCTTCGTCTGGGTTGGCTGACAGCGTAAAAGCTATCCTCTTGGCTCATGGGAGGGGTGGGCATGCGGTTGATACGGCAGATAGTAGGCTTCTTTTTAAGGGTTATTCATATGATGACGACCCTCTTCTACAGGCAGTGGGTTCAGATATTAACTTCCGTAGAGATTCTGTTCTTGAAAGACGAGTTGCTCAGGGTGGTTTGTGGGCCAACATTGGAGCAGTTCTCGGATTTACTGCTTTAGCAGTAGCTAATAGGGGTTTTGGTAGGCACAAGCCAGAACTTAGGGCTATGAGTACTTTAATTGGCTTTTATGCTGGGTTGGCTGGAAACGCAGTAGTAACTGCATATGGCGAGAAGAAAGTTGGAATAAGCGGTGGTGCTCTTAATGTGGGGATGGCGGGTAGGATTACCGGTAGGAATGTAAGACGTCACAATCGACATCATGAAGAGCCAGCTAATATGGATGCGGGTGGAAGACTTACAGATAGGGCTGGATTGGGCTTGATGAACATGTTAGGGATAGTTAAAAAGATCTAAAGGTAAACTATGGAGCAACTCACTGGCCTTGATTGGATACATAGCAACGAGAGAAGAACTACTGATGTTCTTTTGGCCACTGCGTCTCTAATGCCAATACTAGCAGGAACGGCGGTTTTGGCCACTGCGGTTTTTGTTGAGACAGGGACTAACCCTGTGTTGATACAGGATAGAATCGGTACTGAGGGTAGGCTTTTTAGGCAGCCAAAGGTTAGGAGTCACAAAAGTTCGAGAGATTTTAATGATATATTTGATCCGATAGCTCATGCAGACAGACTCTCTAGAGTAGGCGGCTTTGCACGCTCAAGGCACTTAGATGATCTTATATCAGTTGTTAATATATTGAAGGGTGATTTATCTTTTTGGGGCCCAAGGCCACTTTTAACAGCAGACATAGAACAAATGGAAGCCTTTTTAGGGGCTGGAGAGTTTGACCAGTGGTTGGAGGGCTATCTTATCTGTAAGAAGGGCTGGCTTAGCCCGTACGAAAGATGGGGCACTAAAGAGGCAGAGCCTAATACGCCAGAAGCTGCAAGGCTAAGAGCTTATTGGGATAACTTCTATATTGAAAACGCTAGCAGACAACTCGATAGAGTACTCTTTGCAGATGCAATTTCTACGTTATTGCCAGCAGGTCTTTTAAAAAGTAATAAAAAATGAGTATAAATCTAATTGGCAGAGACTCACGTACTTTATCCAAACTTTTTGAGGAGATAGTTAACTCCCCTGATGATTACGTCAAAGCACTAGTTAAGGCTAAAGAAGTATTTTCTACTCCGCAGAAGAAGTTTATTCAGGGGTTGAAGTATTAGGATGGTATCTTACGAACCAGCTTAGCCATTTCTTCAGAGAGCTCATCAAAAGCCTGCTCAACATTACCTGGTATCTTAATATGGTCGAAGAAGTCTTTACCTCTTGGTCCGTAGCCATTTTCGTCATCTCTTAGCCTTGGAACCTCACCTAGTATTAGTGAAGCAAGTCTTTCATATTCCCAGGATGGGAAATCACTACCAGCTATTGCATAGGTACCATCTTCTTTTAGTTCAAGTCTAGGTATGAAGGGAGCATAACTTACTATGTCTATTGACTGCCGTCTATCTGCCCAAGCTCTTTCAAAACAGGCTTGTGATCTACGTTGCATTGTGGGGTCTTGTATGAGTAGTATACTCGTGGGGGATACCCCTTCTTTATCAAGAACTCTTCTAGATTCTTCAGCGTTTGTACCACAGTTTGTTGATTGGTTCTCGATGATAATCTTAGACGCATCAACACCTAGTCTTTCAACCAGTATATCTGCAATAATATCTGCTTCTGGTCTATCTTTGGTCGCTATACCCGAGAATTGTCCTCTATCTATTGAATCTCGAAGATCCTGAGTTGAGTGGCCAACTCCACCAGAAACAAGAAGTTTACCACTTACTCCTGCATTGATTATATCTGCTGCTAACAGTATGGGTTGAACTAGACTACTACCCAATAGAACAGTGAGATCTATAGGTGGGTTAGTAGGATCGCCGTGTGGTAAATCTCTACTCCTTAAGGCTAAATAGCTAGCTATCGTATTAAAGCTGTCGGTGTTCATTATTCTGTATCTTCACTGCTTCTAGACTTAGCGGCTATAACTTCAAGCACTCTTATCATATTATCTTCATTGCTGTCTCCGAAGTCTACTATTGGTAATGGTTGTTGTCCATCCCAGAGCTTTTTTGGCTCACCAGTTGAAGTAACTTCTTCTAGGTGTGGTCTAGCTCTGAAAGAGACGTTATTACTGCTTATACCGCCAGTGTTCCAATCGAGTTTGCCTATAGTTGCTTTTATGACACTCATATCAGGGCTGAACTCATATGGAGTTCCGTCGATCGTAATAACTCCTTCAAACCAATACTTGCGAAAGTATGCTGCCATTTCCCAATCTGTTTCAAGAAGATCTCTATAGATTCTCAAGTTAGTGCTTACTTGGGCAAAGTCCTTTGATAGAATTATGTCGTGTCCCTTGACGAGTCCAGCTGCTCTGGCTAGGTTTCTTATAGCTGATGGTCCTTTGGTGCTAGGGTAGACTACACCGTTGATAGAAGATCTGGAGTGGGCAAGTCTTGGTAAATCTGGCCTAGCTGTATAGATCTCTCCTTCCCTATCTGGAGTTGTATACAGTTGATGCCACTCTATAAGACCGCTCCTATTAAGGAGTGTGCTCCTGTATGGTTCTTCTGATGGTATGTCGTCTGATAACCTTACTATTTCGGCGATCCTCTTATCCATAATACCAAGATAATAACATATATATTCAGCCTTAGTCAATGTATGAGCTATGAACATCAGGATCACAAACGTTACACTAACAGAGATAGTAATAACATAAGCATTTTGGCAGAGACTCACGTACCTTATCCAAACTTTTTGAGAAGATAGCTAATTCTCCTGAAGAATATGAAGGAATACTACTTAAAGCTAAAGAAGCCATAACTACTCCACAGAGGAAGTTTATTGAGGGATTGAGATACTAGCTCGTGATGTTGCACTATTTATTTGATAGGAGTACATTGTAGTTATGATTGATGAAGCAAGTATAGCAACCGAGGGTCTGGTAGCTGGTGAGGTACACGAGACTTCACTTCTGCAGGATATTGGCTTAAAAGGTGTTGGCTATATGGGTATTATTGCTGGAAATACATACCTTGCTATGACTGGGGATATACCAACACTAGATGAATCAATTGGCTTAGAGGTTGTAAACAACCCCTTAGTAAGAGCAAGTGCCATATTAGGGTTAGTTCGGTATGGGATGAAACTGGGCTTTAGACTTGGAAGGGATACTCTAGTGGACAGGGGTTGGATCGATAGTCGGAAAGAAGACTAGTTCATTGAAGGGTTGAGGTATTAACTTACTTCTTTCTCTAGCTTCAAAATAAGTTCCTTGAGTCTAGATATGGCTACAGGGATATCTTCAACAGTAGGTATACTGCCACCCATATGGTGGTTAGGTGTCAGTTCGAGATCAGCTGAGAGATCAAATATTTCTTGTATGGTCTCATTATTTTCATACCACTCTTCCCAGTGATCGCTTGCTCCAAGTCCACCTACTATAGAAGATGCGGCTAGTTCGGGGTGTTCGCTATCTAGTCCAAGTGACTTATCACTTAGGAATTTGACTAGATCTTCGAGTGTCTCTGGGGCTTTAAACATAATGTTAATAGTACTCCTCAGAAGAAGTTTATTGAAGGTCTAAGGTATTAAATGACCAATGGCCGTTTCCAATTTGTTCAATTTTAGAGCCATTAACTTTTATTGCAGAGTGGTCATCAAAGGCATAAATTGCGTTAGGGCTGGTTTTTGAGTATTCTTTATTGCCTTTTATTGACACATCTTCTGGTGTATGAGGAGATACCTCAAAACCGATTAAACCCAGTCCTTTCGTATCTTTTATACTAATGATGTTCTCATCGCCATCATCTACAGCAGCTATATCTATAGATGGAGTAATTACTATCCCACCAGCGCTGTCACCGACATATAGCCTAGATTCAAGCAGTCTAGGTAGCTCTGAGATAAGTCCACTATTTCTAATGCTGTTAAGAAGATAATAAGTGTTCCCACCACCTACATATATCACATCAGCAGCCTCTAGCCGAGGTAGCCAGTATTCTTTTTTAATAGCGTCTATATCTACAAAATCAATCTTCTTAACACCTAGTTCATCCAGAGACAGAAGGACTCTCATAAAATAGCGTTTATCATTAGTATTTAGGTTCTTTGCCGTAGGGATGAATGCGACAGTGATGTCTTTGGCGGGCTTTGGCAGTAGATCTAGGAATGCTTGCTTAATAGGGTCATTAACTAAACCAGTGGACGTAAGTAGATATCTTCTCATATGTCTAGTATAACAAAACCTCTTAATTAACAGAGGTAGATTAAAATGCTTATGTTTGGCAGAGACTCACGTACCTTATCCAAACTTTTTGAGAGTATGGTTCATTCTCCCCTTGAGTACAGTGGTGTGCTGAGCAAAGCTAAGGAAGTAATTGCCACGGAGCAGAGGAAATTCATTGTGGGGTTGAGGTACTAAGGCTTGCAATAAATAATCTGGGGTGTTATAATATCGAGTATAGAGAAAACGCAAGGAGAGAGTATGGCTGCAGGGCCTTCTGGGTGAGCTAAGGATGCTATATAGATCATATTATTCTTATCCCAATAATAAGGAGTAATATCGGTAGGTTCAGTCGGTACAGCCTGGGGCTCTAAGTCGTTAGCGTCCAGAATTTTAAATAGTCCATCACTATCATCTCCCAGAGTCTTAATATTACCCTCGGTAAGTGGTATGCCAAAGGTTCCTATGGCTGAGTATCTGTATAGTCCCATAGTTTATCTCCTAATAGGCTGTAAAGTGT
>JAUPUA010000090.1 GCA_030917805.1 Patescibacteria group bacterium | reverse complement strand
ATAAGTGCAGTAGCCTTGCAATCACCCTTCTTTTTGTCTAGTGATTGCCAGGGATCTTTTTGAAAGAAATCGTATTCAGGCACAAGTACTCTAGCATCATCAACTGTATTTTTATCTAGGAGTAATCCTATAAATAGATCTAGGTTCATATATATGATTATATCACATATAACGTATTCAAGTCAATATACATTGGGTATCATGCTAGAATAAATTTAATGAACGAAGATTCAATAGTACTAGGCGGTGGATGTTTTTGGTGTTTAGATGCCCTTTACCGTCGTCTTAAGGGGGTTATAAAAGTAGAGACGGGCTATGCTGGCGGTACAGCAGAGAACCCAACCTACATGAGCGTATATTCAGGCACAACAGGGCATGCAGAGGTAGTAAGAGTAACTTTCGATCCTAAGGTGATTCAGCTTAAAACCCTGATAGATATATTCTGGGCAGTTCACGACCCAACTACACTTAATAAACAGGGCGCAGATATCGGTACTGACTATCGCTCAATAATTCTTTATAACTCAGCAGATCAAAAACGGATTATTGCAGATTCAATGCTCTATACTGCCTCAAAGCTTTGGTCAGAATCCTTAACTACAGAAGTTAAGCAACTGGATAACTTCTATCTTGCAGAACCAGAACATCAAAATTATGCTGAGGCCAATCCTGCTTCCGGATACTGTAGAGTAGTTATTAATCCAAAACTAGCTAAGTTCAAAAAGCAATTTGTCGGCCTTTTAGCTTAGCAAACCCCATTACTGCTATAATTGAGTTTAATGAGTGAGAAAGTACGAGTAAGAATTGCTCCAAGCCCTACTGGATATATCCATATCGGAACAATCAGGACAGCCCTACATGCGTGGCTATTTGCTAGACAGAATGACGGAGTGTTCATTCTGCGCATAGAAGATACAGATAAAAAGAGAGAAGTTGAAGGTGGAGTAAAAATAATCAAAGATACTCTTGAGGCCGTTAAACTCAATTGGGACGAGTACTACCTACAGTCTGAAAGAAAAAATATTCATAAGAAGTGGGCAGAGAAACTTTATAAAAAAGGTCTGGCGTATGCAGACAATGTAACTCCAGAAGAAGTTGATGCATGGCGTGCAGATGCTCAAAAGAAGAAAAAACCTTTCCTATACAGAGACTACATAACAGATGAAAGAATAGTACCTTGGGTGTATGGCAAAAACGCTCTTAAGCTTAAATCTACACCCAAAGCCTATAAATGGCACGATGAAGTTCGCGGTAACCTTTCGGCTGGTCCAGAAGCAATAGATGACCTTACCTTGATTAAATCTGATGGATACGCAACTTACAACTTCTGTCATATTGTGGACGATTATGAGATGAAAATATCTCATATATTCAGAACAGATGAGTTCTTATCCTCAACACCTAAGTTTCTCAACATATATGAAGCCCTAGAAATTGGACATCCGAAGTTTGTTACCCTTGCTCCTATAATGGCCGAAGGAGGCAAAAAGAAACTTGGTAAAAGAGATGGAGCAAAAGACGCTCTAGATTATTTAAAAGATGGTGTGCTTGTTGAGGCATTCTTAAACTTCCTAGCTCTCCTTGGATGGAATCCAGGAAAAGATAACAAACAAGAGATTTTCACTCTAGATGAATTAATTAAGGAATTCTCTATTGAGGGTTTGGGTAAATCTGGTGCCAACTACGATCAAAAAAGATTAGAATGGATTAACGGCCACCATATTCGTAACCTTCCGTTAAACGATCTATATAAGCTATCAGAAAAGTTCTGGGGTTCAAAAGCATCTCAGCCGGATCGTGAATATAAAAAGGAGGTATTGGCCCTAATTCAAGAGCGCCTCAAATATCTTTCAGAAATCCCAGAACTAACCACCTTCTTCTTTGAAGAACCAAAAGTCACCAAAGAACTCTTGCTAAGCATCAAAGGCATAGAGCAACCTCAGGCAATTGAGTTCTTAAATGCAACACTAGAATCCTTCTGTGATTCTAGATTTACCGTCGAAGATCTTCAGGAACGTCTCAATAGACTTCTTGAAGATTTAAATACCAAACCGGGAATACTCTTCGCCCTAATTAGAAATGCGGTTTCAGGTTCTAAGGTAACTCCAGGTCTAGCAGAGATGGTCAGCGTCCTAGGTAAAAAAGTCACTATTGAAAGACTTGAATCAGCTCTACTCATCCTAAAGCACTAGAATCATCGGTGTTTTGTCCAATTCTTTTGTGGTATAATAATCTTTGTTACATATTTAATTTAGTAATTGAATAAAGCTTCAAAACAAAGATTAACTTAAGATTTAGATAGATATTTTATGGCAAAACAGATTACAGCAAACTTAAAGATGAGAATTCCTGCAGGCGGGGCTACAGCTGGGCCTCCAGTTGGAGCAGTTATGGGTCAATATGGGCTTAACTCAATGGATTTTGTTAATGCCTTCAATTCCCAGACTGCAGACTTACGTGGAAATGACGTTATTGTTAAACTTAAGGTCTACGACGATAGAACTTTTGACTTCGTAGTCTCAGGAGTCCCAACAGATGATCTTATTCTAAAAGCTCTTGGAATAAAAAAGGGAAGTGGAAAGCCACACATGGATAAAGTTGGTAAGCTTACACAAGCTCAGCTAACAGATATTGCCGAAGCTAAGATTAAGTTCACAAACGGAAATGATATCGAAGCCGTAAAGAAGCAAGTTGCTGGCACAGCCCGCTCAATGGGCGTCGAAGTAGAAGAATAAGAATAAGAATCTAGATTCTTGTATGGCTGAAAAGAATAAACCTAGCCAGGAAAAGAAACCATTCTTTAGGAATATTACAGCAGAAAAGATTGGCGTAGCTACTGTCGGTCTAGTGGCTCTTTCAACACTTTCCGCGGGATTAGCACTTGGCGCAGCGGCAGCAGGAGGGGCAGTAATAGTTTCTAAAAAACGTAAAAAAGCTAAAGAGAACAAAAAGAATAATTCTGGCAAAAAATAGTTGTAGCTGTTATAATAACGGCTACAATTAAACTTAAAGATGTGGGAGAGTAAACTTTGATCTATTCGCTATAACCACTGAAAGGACAAAATAACTTATGGCTAAAAAGTCAGAACTATTAGAGCAAGCAGCTAAGCTTAATCTAGAACTAACAGAAAAAAACACCATTGCTGAAATAGAAGCCGCAATTGAAGATGCCGAGAAGACAGCTTCAGAAGTAAGCGATGAAGAGCAATCTGAAGAGCCAAAGCTAGCAAAAGCTGGTAAGCGTTCTGCTAAAGCAATTAAAGAAGCAGAAGCAAAGGCAGAAAAAGAGGAGCACAAAGAAAAGTTAGCCTCAGGCGAAATCCAAGAAGAAAATACTAAAAGAGGTCCAAAGCCAGTCACAAGATCTAAGTTAGAAAGACGCTCCAAGAAGTATAAAGAGGTCTACAAACTAATTGAAGTAGATAAGACCTACACAGTTTCAGAAGCCGTAGAGCTACTTCCGAAGCTTAACATTGCAAAGTTTGAAGGAAGCGCCGAGTTACACATTAAGCTTGGGGTAGACCCAAAACACGCAGATCAAAATATCCGTGGAACAGTAATTTTGCCACACGGAACAGGTAAAACTAAAACTGTTGCTGTATTTGCACCAGCAGATATGCATAAAGCTGCAAAAGATGCCGGAGCTGATATCGTTGGCGAAGAAACACTTCTAGAGCAGCTTGATAAGGAAATTGTTAACTTTGAAGTGCTAATCTCTACTCCGCAGCTTATGGCTAAACTCAGTAAGTATGCTCGTTTGCTTGGTCCTAAAGGTTTAATGCCAAACCCAAAAACCGGTACCGTTGCCGTGGATGTTGCTAAAGCAGTCTCAGAGGCAAAAGCTGGTAAGGTAGAATATCGTGTTGACAAGCAAGGTATTATCCATCTAGGAGTTGGTAAGCTTAACTTCAAGGCATCGCAGCTAGCTGAGAACATCGACATAGTCTTAAGGGCAATTCGCGAAGCAAAGCCTGCCAGTGTAAAAGGTGAATATATTCAGAATATTACCCTTGCTCCAACTATGGGTCCTGGTCTCAAGGTAGATAAGGTATAGCCTGAGCTCTAGAAATTAGAGTAAATCGATAAAGAGTCTTACAATTTGCGCATCTTCTCAACAATCTCACTTAGCCTGGTCTTAAAAGATAGTGCTGCAGCATCGTACCCTAAGATTTTTAATGCACCAGTCAGTACGTATAAATTATCCATGGCAACCATGTCTAATTCATCCTCTACTTGCTTAAATTTTGTTTCAATTTTTTCTACCAACCATTTCTCGTAAGTTTTTGGGCTAGCTGATTTAAGTTTTTCAGTTTCAACCACAGCTTTTGGTGCCCTCGCCTTATCTGTCAAACTTAGGCTCCTGGCCCCTCTTTCCTTCTTTTCTAAATAACCTAGATGAACAAGCGCACCAACATGCAGGCTGACAGCAGAAAGAGTAGAGTAACCGCAGCCCCGCATAATCTCTCTATAGCTCGGTCCATAACCGTGTTGGGCAATGAACTGTGAGATAAAAGTAAGAACCTGGTGCTCCGCCTTTGTAGGCGTTTTTCTATTGCTGGCAACCTTAGCTGCGCTTTGTTTCTGCCCGGAAACAGGGTTAATGTTAGCTTGAGGATTCTGTTTAGGACTATAAACCGGCTTCATATAGCCTTAGTTTATCAAATATATAACAAAGATAATTTATTAAAGTGAACTAGCTACATTAAAATTACCAACACTCATTGCGTGACATATCGCCGCAGCAATCGCATCAGCACAGTCATCCTGTTTGATTGGCGTTTTAAGTTTTAGAATCATCTGCACCATATCTTGGACCTGGTCCTTCTTGGCCTTGCCGTAGCCGGTCAGAGCCTGTTTAATTTGCTGAGGAGTATATTCACCAATCTCGAGCCCTGCCTGCTTTGCAACTAGAAGAATTACCCCACGCGCGTGGCTAACACTAATAGCTGTTGTAACATTCTGCGAAAAGAACAGTTTCTCTACACTAATCTGATCTGGTTTACTCATTTTAATAACTTCCGTTAGCTCGTCAAATATAGTTTCTAGGACCTCAGGTAGTGGCTGATTCACTGGCGTGCGAATTACTCCCGCATCAACTAGGTTGTATCCTCCGCTAGGCAAAGTATCAATAACACCAAAACCAACAATTCCAGTTCCAGGGTCTATTCCAAGTATTCTCATATCTACATTCTATCTCATACTATAATTAAGCTAAGTTAACATAAACACTTTTTCGCAGAGGCCCTTTGCGTTATAATCGAAAAGAACATTATGTGGGAAGCAATATTCGTCAAACCAGTAGTTAATCTACTAATACTCATCCAGAACTTTATGCCTGGGCAAGATCTAGGCCTAGCAATTCTAGTATTTACAATTATTGTAAGGTTTGCAATGTGGCCTCTAATTAAAAAGCAGATCCATCAAACAAGATTAATGCAAAGAGTTACCCCAGAAGTAACTGCAATTCGAGCAAAAGCCAAAGGTTCTAAAGACCGTGCCGTACTAGAAAAAGTAAACGCTGACACCATGGCGGTTTATAAAAAGCACGGGATTAACCCTTTTGCATCAATTGGAACACTGCTAGTACAGTTACCGCTCTTCATCGCCATTTATTCAGCAGTTAGAACTGCCTTTACAGGGACACAAAACCTACCTCGTCTGCTGTACGGGCCAATAGAAAACCTCTCTTACGTTAAAGAAGCGCTCGCAGAAGGTGGAAGGCAAGTCACAACTTTTGCCGATTGGGCAGATCTAGCTAGAAGACCTTTCTCTAATAATGAAGTCTACATCCCAGTTCTTATTATTGCTATCGCATCAATCGCAATCCAATACTTCCAGGTTAAGCAAACAATGCCAGCAAAGCAGCCAAAGTCAGATGATCCTAGTCAGAAGCTAACTAATTCAACTCCGTACATCATGGTAATTCTATTCGGTTGGATTTCACTCAGCGTTGAAGGGGCAATCAGCTTTTACCTAGCCTCAGGATCTCTAGTAGCTATATTCCAACAGGCTTACTTAATGAATAAAGAAAAACAAGCGGTCGTAGTAGAAGAAGCCAAGAAGCCAACTGTAAAAGTTCTAACATCTAAAGAGGCTAAAAACTCACCTGAATTAAAATCAGCAACTCCAATATCATCTAAGAATAAGACTGCTAATACTAAAGCTAAAAATATCCCTACTAAAAAGAAGACTGCAAATAAATCATCTTCAAAAAAGTCTGGCAACAACAAAAATAGTAATAAGAGTAAAAACAAAAAGAAGTAACACTTATACTTTGCCAGTTTCGGCCTTGCCGTGCTAAACTTAAGCTAAATAGATTAACTATTTAAGAAGGTAGTCTCCGAGGTGGGAAGATTAATCTTAAGATGCCAAGTTTAAAAGAAATCAGAAGTTCAACATCCAAGGCTAGGCAGCTCATGCTTCGTGCACATCAACAGCGGTTTGCTGTTGGTGCTTTTAATATTGATTCTCAAGATATCCTAATTTCTGTTATAAAAGCTGCAGCCGAACTTAAGGCTCCAGTCATCATTAACTTGAGCGAGGCAGAGGCCGAAGCAATTGGTATAGAAAACGCCCGCGACCTAGTTGATAACTATAAAGAAGAGTACGGCGTTGAGGCTTATTTAAACTTAGACCATGGCCCATCGGTCAAGTTAGCTAAAGAGGCAATAGATGCTGGTTTTGAATTTGTCCATATAGACATCTCGCAAAAAGAGCACTCTGCATCTTTAGAAGAAATCATTCAAAAAACTAAGCAAGTTACAGAATACGCGCGCTTTACGGGCGCAGTTGTTGAAAGCGAAATGCACTACTTTGCAGGTAGCTCAAATCTACACGAAGAACAAATAGATTATGAAGAGATAAAAAAAGATTTCACAGAGCCAAAAACAGCCCTAGACTTTGTTCACCAAACAGATGTGGACATCTTCGCAG
>JAUPUA010000057.1 GCA_030917805.1 Patescibacteria group bacterium | reverse complement strand
AGTGCTACGGCAGCCTGAATCGGGCTAGTACTCATACCTTGCCCGAATGTCATATTTGAGTATCTAACCGCATTTCCTTCTTGTTCTTTTGGAGAATACATCAAACCCTCTGACTCACCTGCTAAATCAATCCCAGTCTGCCTATTTAAGCCAAATCTGTCAGTAAAGTACGAATAAAGCCTTTCTTTAGCCTGATTATTGATCTCGCCTCCACCTAGCTGCTTCAAAGTGTGCACTACACCTGTATTTAAAGAATACTTCAGTACATCGGTAATAGTTATAACGCCAGTATGTCCTTCTGTTGCATTCTTAATAACTCTGTCGCCAACAACCACCGATCCAGTATTGCTGTAAGTGCTATCTTTATTAACCACACCTTCATTAACTCCTGCAGCAACAGTCAAAACTTTAATAATAGACCCCAGCTCCTGAGCATCGCTAATATTCGCGTTTCTAAAAGAGTTTACATCATCCGTCTTAAAGTATTCGGCGGGATTATAATCCGGAGATCCGGCCATTGCCTTAATCTTACCGCTATTAGCATCCATTATAAGGACACTCACTGAGCTAGCGTTATACTCGCTTCTTTTTGCAGTGGCTATCTCTTCAAGACGATACTGCAGGCCTCTATCCAAACTTAAAACTATATCTTTACCCTGCTCTGCTTTCGTTTCAACCGTATCTGCCTCACCGGGCAACAAGAGTGGCGAGCCATCTGCAGTAGAAAGAGCCTTCAGCGATCCAGACTTTCCTGCAAGCTCTTTATCGTAGAACTGTTCTACCCCATACTGACCGACACCTTCAGTATTAACAAACCCAAGTACATGACTCGCTAATTTGTCTTCAGGATACTCACGCTGAGGAATTGATTCTAAAAATAAGCCGTAAATATTCAGCTTGTTCACTTCCCTGGCCTGAGCACTAGTCAAACGCTTCGCAATCTGCAAATAACTCTTTTCACCTGCAGATTCAAAGTCAGATTCAAGTTTGTTATCATCAATACCTATTATTCCAGAGATCTTATCCGCAACTTCACTAAAATCTTCCTTTATATCTCGAGGGCTCGCAGAAAGATTATAGACACTACTATTAACCGCTAATGGGACCATGCCTCCTCTATCCTTAATAAAGATATTCCCTCGATCTGCCTTTAACTCCCAGCGCCGTAAATGCTCCTCTTGAGCAACTGCTTGGTAATAATTACGCTGTAAAACCTGAATTTGGAACAGTCTGGCACCAATCAGCACAAAAATCATCAAACAAACCCATTGCAAAATACCTCCGCTCTTATCTTGAGGATTATTAGAACTAAGATCTATATGATTATTATGTTTTTTGAAGTTGTTTGGTGTCATTTTCATGCAAGTAATCTAAAAGGCTCAAGCATACTGAACAAAAGGTTCTTAGCTTAAGCTTGATTATCCCAGCTACGGACTATCTAATCAACCAGTTGTACGCTACCTGGTGTACTTAGGGTTCCAGCAACTTCACTCTTTTTAAGTTCTCCTAGGGATTGCATAGAAGCCACCTCTACTGTAAGTCCCTCGTTCTCTTCTTTTAAAGAGGCCACTTTAGCCTCCATCTCACTAATAGGCCCCGCCAAAGAACCAGCCTTTGTAGCCTGAGATACATAAACCAGACCCAGCACTAGAACAATCACTATAGCTAAAACGCTTCTACTTACATTACCGAACTTTTGAACCTCTTGAAGTTTTTGATTAAGAGTCCTATTTTGTCGCCAACCGTAATTACTACGGATAGCACTAGCCTGGTAGTGTGTCATTTTCAGTCCTTTTGTTTTTATTAATTTTTTATTTTCATCCCTATCATTAAGTTGATACGGAGTAAGTAGATCAAATCAATCTCCACTAAAGGTAAAAGTTACCTAAGAAGAAGTTAATTTGAAAATTTATACGCTATATTATTTCTTCTCTTTACTTTATTAAGTTTAGAGAAATTAGGTCGGTGCTATCTATTATATACAGATAACACCGAAACCTTATTGAAGGAATCAGTGACGAATTACTCAACAGTAGTTCGTACAGCTAATTTCTTTCTTCGTGTTACTTTACGAATGTTAAGAGCCATAGTGATTGCTCCCCTTTCTGTTTTTTTAATTTTTATTTAATTGTGTTTGTTTTCGTAAGTTAGGGATCTAAGAATCGCGCTCCTCGATCTTAAATTACGAATACTATCTATTGTATCAGAAGACTTAAGCACTTTCAAGTCTTTTACTAAACCATCGTACTTTCCGCTGTTATCTTTATAAAATCGTTTCACAATTCCATCTTCTAGACTGTGAAATGTGATGATTGCCAGTCTTGCATCCTGCTCTAAGAGCTGAAAAATCAAATTTAAAGCCTTTTTCAACTGCCCTATCTCGTCATTTACCTCTATTCTAACCGCTTGAAATGTCCTGGTCGCTGGATTCTTCTTACTGTAGCCCGTATAGACTTGTTTTACTAAAGACTCTAGTTCAGATGTACTATTGAGCGGTCTACTCTGCTTGATTAACCCAGCAATACGCCTGGACCTAGGCTCATCTCCATAGTCTTTTAGAACTCTAATTAACTCTGACTCGGAATAACTATTTAAGACATCCTTCGCTGTTAGATCTTGAGATTGATCCATCCTCATATCTAAATCTGAATTATTTTGAAAACCAAATCCTCTCGATGCTTCGTCTAACTGAACAGATGAGACGCCAAGATCAGCAAGAACTAGATCGAACTTTACTCCTTCAGCCTTTAGCATTTCTAGGGCTCCAGCAAAATCACTCTGTATCACTCTGGCCTTCGGAAACCTAAGCCTAAGCTTTTCTACAGCAAAAGCATCCCTATCTACTAAAGTAGCTAAAGATTCATCACCAATAGTTTTAATAACCTCTGCCGCATGTCCACCGTAACCAGCAGTTAAATCTAAGTATTTATCACCCTTATTGGGCGATAATGTCTCTACAGTCTCCTTCAGTAAAACAGGGGTATGATAACCATTGCTCATAGCAGTAAAGATTACGGTATAAAGCTAAGATTCTTTAAGATAATGTTTTCAAAGTCGGGTTCAAAATCATTAGATTCGGTCCATACTGTAAGAACTTTATCCCTAATTGGGAAGACAACTAAAGTACCACTGATATCTTTAGTTAATAGCCCCTTTACCTTGATCCCGCTGACATTACTAACCTGAATAGTCCCTATCTTAAGACCCTCCTTGTCACTCTTTCTTCTATATCCATCCAAAATTTTATTATAGTCGTCAGCAGTAAGGGTTAGTCTCAAGGCATATTTCTGTGTGTTAGAGACTGCTGGTACGTAATCTGGATGAGCGTAAAGGTTAATAGGATTACTGCCGGACGCTTCTTGGTCTAGATCAAGATAATAACTCCAGGTTTTAGGGAATCCGACCTTAATGGAGCCATACTGAGTTGGGCTAGTCCAAAAACTAAATGGGGCTTTCTCCTTCTCATCAAATTCAGCCTGCTTTTGTTCAGCAATCAATTGTGACTGTTCTTGAACCTCTGCCCCTACCTTTTGATCAAAATTATTCTTATAGTCATTTGCCTCCGACATCTTTCCTAGACCAAACACCAAAGCCCCAATTAACATCAAGGATACGGCCACCAAGCCCAACAGTAGCGGACTGACTGCACCATTATTATCTAGTTTTTTGAACTTAATCATATACTAATATCTTACACCATAAGCTCCTTATCTACCAAAGGAGCTCAATCTCACCATCCAGAACTCCGTCAATATTAGAAGTCTGCTTTTCTGTGCGTACATCTTTAACCATTTTGTAGGGATGCATAACATAATTACGTATCTGATTGCCCCAGGCGGCCTTCTCATTTGGACCCATAATCTCGCTCAACCTTTCTTTATGCTGAGCCAACATCAACGCCACTAGTTTAGATCTAAGAATCTTCATCGCCACTTCTTTATTTTGTAATTGTGATCTCTCGTTCTGATTTGAGACAACAATTCCAGTTGGAAGATGCGTTATTCTAACTGCAGAATCAGTCGTATTAACACTCTGGCCACCATTTCCGCCAGATCTAAAAACATCAACTCTTAAATCTGATACGTCTATGTCTACTCCATCTGGTTCGCCAATCTCTGGCATTACCTCCACCATTGCAAAACTAGTTTCTCTAGTACCTCCACTGTTAAATGGTGATATTCGCACTAAACGATGTACCCCGTCTTCACCCTTAAGTTTCCCGTACAAATTCTCGCCGTTAAGTGATAAGGTGGCAGATTTCAGCCCTCCATCATCTCCTCTACTCTCATCAATTACTTTTAAGCCCAACTTATTCTTCTCAGCCCATCGCATGTACATCCTAAGTAAGATATTTGCCCAATCCTCAGCGTCTTGCCCGCCAGCACCAGATCTGACGGTTAGAAGTACCTCATGATCGTCATACTGCCCCTTGTATCTATTTAGTTCTGATAATCTGTCGAGTTCCTCTTTTATTCTCAATACCTCGCTCTCAACATCCTCACCGTTTCCAACATCTAAAAACTCCTGCACAATAGCGAGATCATCTTGAAGTCTAACAAGAGGCTCCACTATCCTCGCAAGCCTAGTCTCTGCCTTTCCAAGCCTCGTGGCTTCAGTCTGATTTGACCAAACCTTAGGATCAGCCAGCCTTTCCCTAACTTCAATTAGCTCATCGGATTTTAAGCTAACTTCTAGTTCAGATTTTAACTCAGCAAGCTTTTGCTTTAGAATATCGATCTCTTTTTGAACTTCCATATTGATTAATTTTACCACCCACCAAAGATTCAGAGAACTTTACTAACCGTTAATCCTCAAATATCTCAGCTAACTTTTTGTTCCACTTATTAGCCTGAATCTCAGTGACATTACCCAAGAAAC
>JAUPUA010000046.1 GCA_030917805.1 Patescibacteria group bacterium | reverse complement strand
GCAGCTTGAGCGGGGATTGAGGCACCGTAGGTTCCATCTCCTGAAGAGCCGTCTCCGTGGCTACCATCATCGTACATGGTTACTGTCTGCTCTGCACCAAACATAACTTTGTATATAAGGTTTACACTCGTGGCATCCGTTATGCCAACAGTTATAGTTGGTACAGTACTTGGTAGCACATCCTGAGGAGTACTTAGATTGATAATGTCTGGCAAACCAGAAGTGAGTATCTCGTTGACGAGCCCTGGGCTTGAGCCACAAGGACAGGCAGCCCAAGATGTAGCCACCGTGTTATCGAATTGAGGATCTTTAAGTGCGAGTGATGGGCCAGTGCCATCGGGGGTGGTTGGCCAAGGAGGGGTATCATCATAAGTAACACTATTAATTGTGGAGAGGCTACTATCTTTTAGGGTCACTGTTTCTCCGCTGTTAGCTAACCTTCCTGTATAAGTTCCTATAGCTGTGACGCCATATGTTGTTAATGTTTGAGAGGAATTTGGGCTTATAACTGCATATCCTCCGGCTGCTATAGATGTTCCTGGTGAGAAACAAAGAACTATTCCATCTGTAAAACACCAGTTTTCTAAATCTATAGTGCTGGCTGTTGTATTATGAAGCTCCAAAAACTCATCATCCTCGTTCCCAGACTCGGGGTGATACATTATCTCATTAATGATAATACTTGGTGCGTCTGCGCTGGTGTTTGGTAAATAGGATCCGAAGATGAAGAATCCTAATACTAAAAGCGCTAGACCCCCAACAATTCCTGAAGTCTTTGCTCTTTTCATTTATAGTTGAAATATTAGCATAACCAGTATCCGAATAACAGTGTGTTGTAAAGTTCTACAACACAATTTTCACTATGGAAATTGTGAGTTCTTTGTTTTGTTCTTTTGAGGAGTTCTTACCAGCGACGGTTATTGTATAGACTTCTTTACCTTTTCGGACAGTTAACTGGTTAGAGTTATTGTTAAAATAGGCTTGATCACCAAGTTTTTTAACCTCTTCACCGCTTTTTGCTTGGCTAATTGATGTAAAGGTCTTTTTTGCAGTGTCTTCATCTTTAAATTCTCTCATAAGAATAGCCACCGAGCGCGAGTTGTCTGAATCCCCTTTCGTTCTATAGATACAACTAGAGATTAGATTTGGCTCAGTCTTGTCTTCTACGAAACCAGAAATTCTCTCTACTTCAGATTCTAATATTTTAGAGATTTTGTCGGATGGGAAGGTATCACAGGCTATGCTCTTTTTATTATCTTTAGAAACGCTGCCGCCAACTAGAGACCCACTATTAGCTTTTCTGGAGTCAGATTCTTCTTTAGACTTATTATCTTTAATCTGGTAACCGAAGAATGTACCCTCATTATATAGCCTCTCCAGCTGTGAGATTGATACGATAAGAAGGGCTATGCCTAGAGCTAGTGCTAGGATCTGCTTTTTACCAAGCTTAATATTTTGGATTCTGCTCGAAAGTCTACGGTTATTACCCCGTTTTCTATTTGGCGTATTAGGCTTTTGGATTGTACTAGTGTTTTGCATGATAGTTATTGAATCTGTATTTTAGCAATCTATTTGCAGCAGATTAAGGTTTGTTTAGATATTAAGTTTACACTAAACTAACGTGCTTAAGGTAGTGCGATATATCACCTTCCCAACTAACTGTAGGTTACCTAGTGAAGATAAATCAGTGTTAAACTTAGGGTTATATAACTTATGAAGAATAATCAGAAAGAATTAGGGGGGCTTGCGGAACTGTTGGCCGCAAGACAGCCCTTGTTTGATTTGACTATAGAAGATCTGGAAGAGATAACGGGTAAAGTAGGACTGCAGACTAAGCTTACCGCGGAGATTGAGAAAAAGTTTAAAAATTTTATAGATAGAAACTTAGAGATTATCCCTAATAATAAAAGTGGTGAGGACATCTATAAAGCTTTGATGAAGCTGATTAGGGAGCAGAATGATTTAGTCATTACAAAATACTTTGGGCTAAACTTAGATGCCAGTTTAGACCAGGTTCTAAGCGCCTGTATAGCTTTTGTAGATAAGATGGAGTTACCAAGTAGGGTCTTCAGACTCAAAGATGCGAAAGCTAAAGAGATGCTAATCAATAATCCCCCAGAAAAGATTATGGAGCTTCTTGGCTATGATAATGTAAAAGACTTACTAAAAAACGAGCGGCTAGAAGAAGTTTATGGTGCACTAAGGTTTGCCGAAGGAGATGAGTGGCTAGAAGATTTCAATAAACAATACAGTAAATTGAGACCGGATGATTTTGTGGATGGCAAGATTGAGATCATTAAGATGCCCCTAAAATGGGCTCCGCTTACTAAAAAGTTTATAGAAAAGAAGAAGCATAATATTACCCACTTAAAAGAGCTCGGTGTTGTTCTGGTTCTAGAGACCGAAGATGAAGAACTCCGCCATGGGTTAGCTTTAAAGGCTCTACCTTTGATTGTGCATTATTTTTATGAAGTTCACCTTTACAGTGCGTTCTTTAGACTTAAAGCCAGGACCTTGCCGGCAAGCTCTTTTGGGAAGACATTGGAGGATACCATCCTTGCCGACCCTAAACTTGATATAAAAATTGCCGGTGAGCATATCCACTGGAGAGTTGTGCAGCGATATTTTGGTAAACTGGATGATGCAAAAAAACACCCAGAGATATTCGAGCCCCACTTGCAACCAGAAGATCTGCACTGGGACTTAGCAGAAAACGCCCTTGCAAGGTACATACCAGAGCTCATGATTTGGGAAGATTTAGATTATGTGGGAGCCATTTATGATGACCTACCTATTAGCCTAAATATGATGGATCTTACCTTAAGTTTTGCTAATAATAATAGATATAAAGATCACCTTTTCTACCACTTTAGAGAGAGCTTATGGAACGAGATATTTGCCCGCTACATGAGCCAAGATGTACTAGAAGACATGCTGCTTGCTAAGCTGAATAATGCTTTAGTAATGCCGGAAAGAATTAGACTGTAAGTTCAGCCTTCCTACTTGCTGCTAGATTTCTTTGCAGCTTTATTCTTTCTAATAATCTTAGTGCCTTCATAAACAACAAAGACTAGCGCTGCACCTGTTACAAATGCTACAACCTCTTCTGTTCCAGTTGCAGGTGTATTTGCCTTTTCTTTAGCATCATCTATAGTATCAGTTCCTCCTCGTCCTCCTTGCTGCGGTCCAGTTACTGGAATGTTCTCGCAGCTTAATATGGCACTAAAGATTGGTGGCGCAGTAGTGGCGGTAAATGTTCCCTCCTGATTTAGATGGTACACCCAGCCTGCAAATGTATTTGAATCATTGTTAAATGTTTCCATTGGAATAGGGGTTTCATAGTAATTTGTCATAGAGTAGGTGCCTATCAGAGTCCCTTGTGGAGCAGTGTTGGCGTAGTCAAAACTGCTACTCTCATTTGCAAGGTTTGGCGTTCCAGATATCATGTATAAAGCGATGTTAACTAGATTTGGGTTTAGAATATTTGGATTGGCTGCTTTGGTCTCAAGAACCTTTTTATTACCAACAACATAAGGTTTAGCTCCGCCATTACAAAGTGCTACGCTAGAAGGAATCTTCAGTCTGTACCCAAAACCATTCCTGATAGGTCCACTAGAACTCGTAGTAGAAGTACTCGTAAAGTCACCAACAGGTGGTTCTTCTGTTATAGCACCACTATATTGGCCTAAATTAGTACTCACTGGAAGTGGAGTGAGGTCAAACGGAACTTCCGTTGTTGCGGCAAAGGATTTACCCTGAAGAATCATACTAGTCGATAACAGTAAGAGAGAAACAGTAAGTTTTTTTAATTTTTTCATTTTTAATCTTAGCTCCTTGGCTGGTTATTATATTTGGCTTAAGCTTAAATTATTAAGGTATCAAAAAGCAATATTAAGCATGAGATTATGGTAGAATGTGGTTAAGATTAATGAGCTTAGCTTAAGGTGGAAAGATTGCAACTTATCTTTAATGCGAACAGCTCAAACAGGGAAATTAATATTGAGAATGAGCAGAAGAGATTCACATTTTGATATAGAACATAAAAGGCCGACTCCGAGTGCTGTAGGCAGGCCAAAAAGATCAGCGGATGAACTAAAAAGGCTAGAAGATCAGCGGCAAGCTGCAGAGAACTATGCACGTCGCGGGGTAGAAAGAGTTTACAAGGAACAGGCTAAAAAGAAGTCCCTAGAAAAAGGCTCTGATATCAAACTTAGTAAAGAGCAGATTGAAGAATATCATAAAAGCTGGCAATCTTATTGGCACCAGTACTACCACAAGTACTACTCTGATTATTATGAGAAGTACTTTGGTGAAGTTAAAACTGGAGTAGAGGACTTTCAAAAGAAGTCTAACGATAAGCTAAGCGAGATGTTCAAAGATAATAAGATGCTTGCCGAAGAAAAGAAGCGCCTAGAAGACCCAGAGGCAATTAGACGAGACATTTTAAACAGAATTGTCGAGCGCGGGAAAGGAAGTAGCTTCTGGAACAGAGCAAGAAGACATGTTAGATCTCTAACTCTGGCGGGTTCGGTAACTTTATTTGCTTTATTTATTCAATTCAACCCACTGGTTGTGGGGGCAATTAAACAGTACCTGGGCCCCTCTAGTTCGGCTAGCTTACCAAGTATTATTGAGCCCTCGAGCAGCGACATTGTCAATAAGAGCCCAACAATTATCATTCCCAAGATTGGGCTAAAAGTTCCGGTCGTTTATGATGAGCCAAGCGCCTATAACGACAAGGTTCAGGAGGCACTCAAAAGAGGTGTCATTAGATATTGGGAAACAGCAAGCCCAGGTGAATCTGGCAATGTGGTTATACTTGGGCACTCAAGTAACAATTTGCTGAATCCCGGAGATTACAAATATGCTTTCGTAAATTTAAAAAGACTTGTGAGTGACGACATAATCTATCTAGATTTTGAGGGTGCTCGCTATGCCTATAAGGTGACAGAAAAAAGCGTTCTACCACCAACTGATCTAACCTATATTAAGCCAACCGATGTTCCTAGCGTTACGCTAGTGACTTGCGATCCTCCTGGAACGGATACTAATCGATTGTATATTAGAGCCTTGCAAATATCTCCAGACCCAGCCAAGAATAAAGCAGTTGAAAGAGGTGCTACCACAAATGAGGTGGAAGAGATACCTAGTTCAGCTCCGAGTTTCTGGAGCAGGATATTCTAGCTGGTAAACTCTGCTAAACTTAAGCTTATATATGAAAAGGGTGGGACGATACTTCGGGCGAATTTTATATAAGAAATTCAGGCGCTACGCTATTTGGCCAACTTGGCGGCTAGTGTTTACATCTTTATTCTTTTTCACTGTAGGTATATTCTTCTTACGGTCGAATAATTTATCTGCACTTGATAAATATAGAGATGTAATTAAGGCAGACCAAAACGGTGGTAGTGTTTACGAGAAACTTGATGATTTGCAAAAATATACTTTTGGCCATATAAATAGCGACATCGGCCAGCCGGTACAACTAGTAAACACCTACAATAGGGACGCTCAGGAGATTTTTAGTGCTGCACAGTTAAAACTTACCGAATCTGGTGCTACTCAAAAGAATATCTACCTTGAAGCACAAAAAGTTTGTGAAGAAAAAGGCATCCCTATCGCAGCTCGTGCGCAGTGTGCCGCAGACTATGCACTGAATAACAACCCAGAAGTTGGTAAAACAGAACTTGAGGTTAATCTACCAGATAAGGCACTCTATTCTTTTAGGTTTTCTAGCCCGAGGTTTGCGTGGGACGCAGCAGGGATATCGCTACTTATTGCCCTAATCTTTTTATTGGGGGCTGCGCTAAGAACCGTTCTAGCCTGGTACCTTCGCAAAAGGTGGTCTAGTTGGGATAGTAAATATCTGTAAAATGACTTTTTACATGGCTTAGTACAAGTGATATAGTTAAGCATAAGTAATAAGAAGAATACCAAGGGTAGTAATATGGAAAGAGTTTTTAAAAGAGCCACAAAGTTAATATCGGGCTTAATAATGTTGGCTGTGCTAGCATTTGGTCTGCTTTCTGAGTCAACAAGCGCAGTCGCGCTTGAGTATGAGTTTTATACGCCGCCAAGTGAAACTACAGGTGTTCCATCAATGGCCCTAGGGCCGGATGGGAATATGTGGTTCGTTAAGCTAAACCAAGATAAGATTGGTAAGGTGACACCCGAAGGAATGATCACCGAATACGAACTTACTCCTGGAGATGGGCCATTATCAATAGCAGCAGGGCCGGATGGGAATATGTGGTTTACTGCTTATTCACAATCTTCCTTCTCTAAAAAGATTGGAAAGATAACTATGTCTGGATCTATCACCTTCTACGATGTATCTGCTGATCTTGGTCCT
>JAUPUA010000076.1 GCA_030917805.1 Patescibacteria group bacterium | reverse complement strand
AAAAACAAATGAAAATCACCTCAATTTTGAGGTGATTTTCTTGTTTTAGAAGGTGATTCATAATCTATAGGTATCTATTGGATGATATACGATGAGTGATAAGCCTAGATTTGTACCTTGAAGAAGTCTATAATCAACCTATATCAAGTTGCTTAAGCTACTTCAGATAGATTTACAGAGGTGGAGATGTTAAAATACTATAGTAGTAAGCAAGGTAGCCCACACTCTTCACAATCTTTGCTTTGGCTCGATCGCTATTTTTAAAGATACAATATTAATATGACACCAGAATTACCAAAAGTTGAGTTACCCGGAGCGGTTAGGCCGAAGGGTGAGATTCTCGATAGCCTTGAGAAGGCATATCAGCTTTCTGAGGAGGTAGGTGGTGTTGAGTCTAAAGATGTTAGTGGTATGGGCGGGGGCAAGACTAGTGAGGATCTTGCTAAAGTTGGCTCAGTTGGACTAGAGGCAGGTCTTACAAACTTTGAGCTGACCAAAGATGATAGTAGCGCTGGAGCTGGCAGCACTGACGATGATGCTTCTACAGCAGATCCTGCTGCTTTGGATGCTCAAGATGTTGACCCTGTTAAGGCTAGAGTTGGCGGTGCTAAGGCTGTAAAAGTTCCGGCTGTAGCTGAGGATAAGGATGATATTGAGAAAGAGTGGGTTAATAAGGCTAAGAAGATTGTTGAACAAACGAAAACAGACCCCTACCTGCAGGAGAGAGCTGTCTCTAGGCTCCAGGCGGATTATATGAAAAAGAGATTTAATAAAGATGTAAAGCTACCCAAGGAGGAGGCTTAAATAGATGTTCTTCGTTTTTAGCGTACTGTTACTTGTAACCTTGATACTCGCTCTTATTGGCTTAGTTATCTACATTAGCTATAGAAATAGTAGTAGAGAGCTAAAGAATTATGAGAGAGGCTTAAAGATGGTCTCTTTGCTGATACATCTACCACCTTCGAGTGATGACATTGAAGGTGGTGGTAGGGATAAAAGAGATGTTGTAGAAGAGACAATAGCTCCAGCGGAGATAATGTATAACATTATTGCTAGTACGGCATCGAAAGGTTTTAAGTCTAAGTTTTATGGTCAGAAGCACATCGGTTTTGAAGTTATCGCTGTTAATAATACGATCAACTATTATGTTGCGGCGCCAGTATCGCTTGTTGAGGTTATTGAGCAAGCTGTAACCAGCGCTTATCCTTCGGCAAGAGTTGAGGAGGTAGAAGAGTATAACTTATTTAATGCGGTAGGTAAGATAGGGGGGACGATAGGTGGGGAGATTAACCTTGCTAAAGACTACGCTTACCCGATAGCAACCTTCAAAGAGACTAAACGCGATACGATGATGTCTTTATTAAACTCACTGGTATCCCTGAATAAGCAAGATGGAGTTGGGTTGCAGATTCTAATTAGGCCAGCTCATGAGAACTGGGCTAAGAACGCACGGGGTGTAGCCAGTAGAAAGAAGAAGGGGGAGAAGAGTAAAAAGGGGTTAAGTTTGAGTGGCTTACCTATAGGGCAAGTGATCATGTCTCCAGTTAAAGTGCCAGATTGGGGTACAAAGAAGGATGACAAGCCTAAGGAGCTATCAAGTTCTGATCAATCGATTGTTGAGGCTATAGAATCTAAGACTCAGTATCCGGGGTTTGAGGTACTAATTAGATTGGTTGTTTCTTCTAATACCTCAGCTCGTGCACAGTCTATATTGAATAATCTGACTGCGACTTTTGCTTTATATAATTCTGAAGGTAGAAATGGCCTTAAGTTTAATGGCGCAAAAGATATTGAGAAGTTTGTGACTTCTTTTATCTTTAGATTCTTCCCACAGGAGATGAATAAGAATATTATGAACAGTATTGAGCTGGCGACGCTATTCCATTTACCTGATCAAAAAAGTACCCCAACGTCTCAGCTAAAGCGCCAGGCCTCTAAACAGGTGGATGGGCCTTCTAATATGCCTAGTGAAGGTCAGTTGATGGGCTTTAACCTATATAGAGGTATTAAAAAAGAGGTCAGAATCACATCAGAAGATAGATTGAGGCACATGTATATAGTTGGGCAAACAGGTACCGGTAAATCTACCCTACTTAAGAACTTAATGCTCCAGGACATGTTGGATGGAAAAGGTTTTGCCTATCTAGATCCCCACGGCAAAGATCTAGCAGAAATCATGGGAATGGTACCTAAGAACAGAGTGGATGATGTTGTATATTTTTCACCATCAGAACTTGAGAACCCAGTCGGGTTGAATTTGTTTGAATTTCCAGCAGATAAGCCTGAGCAAAAAGATTTCTTGATTCAGGAAGCTATTAGTATGCTATATGAGCTTTACGATCCTCAGCGCCAGGGAATGATGGGGGCAAGATTTGAGCAACTATTCCGTAATGCAGCGCTTACCGCAATGGCTGATCCACAGGGAGGGTCAATAATTGATCTGCCCAAGCTTTTTGTAGATAAAGATTATCTAGAGAGTAAGTTGAAATATGTAAAGGCTCCTGATATCTTGGAGTTTTGGCGTAAAGAAATGCCTGCTTCGAGCAAGTCTAGTGATCATGGTGAACTTATATCGTGGTTTGCTAGTAAGATTGGTGCCTTTAGGACTAACGAGATGATGCGTAATATTGTTGGTCAACTTGAGAGCGGAATTAAGATCCGTGAGGCAATGGATGAGGGTAAGCTTGTCTTTATTAATCTTGATAAGGGTAAGACAGGTGATATTAACGCCAGACTTTTAGGGATGATCTTTTTGACGAAGTTTACAGCTGCCGCAATGAGTAGGTCTGGTATGCCAGAAGATCAGATTAGACATTTTACACTTTATATTGATGAGTTCCAAAACTTCTTAACAGATTCGGTAAAAACAATTCTGTCGGAGGCTAGAAAGTACAAGTTAAGTGTAGTTATGGCCAATCAATACGTGGGTCAGTTGACTGAAGATATTAAGAACGCGGTCTTTGGGAATGTGGGCTCACTGGTCTCTTTAAGGACTGGTCCAGAGGATGCAGATGTTTTAGTTAAACAATTTGAACCAGTATTCACAGCTGAAGACCTTATAAAAATGCCAAATCTGAACGGGGCAGTTAAGATGTTGGTTGGGGGCATACCATCTAATCCTTTTACGATGTTTATTCCTTTCCCAGATAAGAAGACAAATCCAGAGATAGCTGCTGCGCTTCGAAGATTATCTGCCTCTAAATATGCCAGGCCGAAATCTGAAGTGGAAAAAGATATTTATGAGAGAATGAGAGATAAAACTAACGAAGCTGGTCCTGGTGCTACTGCTCAGGCCGAGATAGCGCAGATGAAGCCCAAGTCCTTCTTAGATGATTTTATGGCGAAGAAGGGGGCTAATAATACAAATAGTGCTCCTGCTGCCCAGCCCACGGTTATCCAGACTGCTCCTTATCAGCAGCAGTCTGCTCAACCTATTGCTGCACCAGTGGAAACTCCGCAGCAAGGTCCTGCACCACTTGTGGATGGCTCTACTATCGATCTAAATTCTGATGAACATCATGGGGCTGAATTCTCTGTAAGATAGGATAGATAATAGATTTGTAATAAGTTAAACAATGGCTGAAGATAGGGCGGTGGCTGTGGTATACTTAGATCTAAGTAGTAATAAAAGTGATTTTATTTTTGGAGGGCATGGGAATTAAGTTTATCCCCTGTAATTAATATGGCTAAAGGCGATTATGATTCGAGTCAGATTCAGGTTCTTGAGGGCCTAGATCCTGTTCGTAAACGCCCGGGGATGTACATTGGTAGTACTGGTTATGATGGTGTTCATCACTTGATTAAAGAGATCGCTGATAACTGTATAGATGAGGCACTAGCTGGTCACGGATCTAAGGTACTCATTACTATACTTGCTGATGGTGGAGTAAGAGTGGAGGACGATGGTAGAGGTATCCCGGTGGACAAAATGAAGGGAACCGGAAAGAGTGCTCTGGAGACCGTTTTGACTGTTCTACATGCGGGTGGTAAGTTCGGTGATGGAGGGTATAAGGTTTCTTCTGGTCTGCACGGAGTTGGTTCGAGTGTGGTTAATGCGCTTTCCACCGATCTTATAGCAGAGGTAAAAAGGGGTGGAAAGTTATACCGTCAAGAGTTTAAGATTGGTGTTCCGCAAGGAGATGTTAAGGTTGTTGGTGAAGCTGAAGGTACGGGTACGACGATTACGTTTTGGCCTGATTTTAGTATCTTTGAAAAAGTTGAATGGGATTATGAATATGTACAGAACTATATTCGTCACCAGGCTTATTTAACTAAGGGATTATATGCAGAAGTTAAAGATGAGCGAACTAATAGCGGGGAGGCATTCTATTTTGAAGGTGGAATACGATCTTATGTTCGACATCTCAATTTTGGTAAAGAGGCGGTTCATGATGATATATTTTATGTCGAAAAAAGAGTTGATGAGGTAGAGGTTGAGATTGCTCTGCAGTATACTGACTCTTATACGGAGCAGGTTAGGTCTTTTGCCAACAATGTATTCACGCCAGATGGCGGAATGCACATGACTGGTTTTAGGACTGGTTTGACCCGTGTGATCAATGATTATGCTCGTAAGAATGGCCTACTCAAAGAAAAGGAAGAGAATTTAAGTGGTGAGGATGTCCGTGAAGGTTTAACGGCGTTAATATTGGTAAAGATACCTGATCCACAGTTTGAGGGGCAGACCAAGAACAAACTGGGTAACCCAGAGGTAAGAGGCTACGTTGAGCAAGTTTTTAGTGAACACTTCTCTTACTACTTAGAAGAGAATCCTAACTCTGCTAAGAGGATTATTGGTAAATCGCTTTTGGCCGCCAGAGCTAGAAAAGCAGCTAGGGCCGCAAGGGATAACATTATTCGAAAGGGTGTACTGGATGGTGCTTCGATGCCAGGTAAGCTAACTGATTGTGCAACAAAAGATCGTACTAAGGCAGAACTATTTGTTGTGGAGGGAAACTCAGCGGGCGGTTCTGCCAAGGACGGTAGGAACAGTGAGTTCCAGGCAATTTTAGCCCTAAGGGGTAAGGTCTTGAATGTGGAGCGCGCAAGAATGGATAAGATGCTTGCCAATAAAGAGATTGTAGATCTTATTAAGGCGATTGGGTCTGGTATTGGTGAACAGTTTGATCGAGGTGGACTTAGATACGACAAGATTATTATCATGACCGATGCAGATGTAGACGGATCGCATATTAGTACACTGCTTTTAACGCTCTTCTTTAGACATTTTAGAGAGTTAGTTGATGAGGGACACATTTATATAGCTCAACCGCCTCTATATGGCCTAAAAAAGGGTAAGAAGCTACATTATATGTTTACCGACGAAGAAAAAGATAAGATGATTGATGATTTAATTAAAGAGAAGCTGGATAAAGGCGGAGTTATAGACTCTAGCCAAGATAAGATTAAGCAGGCAGGGGTTGAGGTTAACAGATACAAGGGTCTGGGAGAAATGGATGCTGATCAACTTTTTGATACTACTATGGATCCTGAAAAGAGGGTTCTTTTACAGGTTAGAATCGAGGACGCCGAAAAAGCCGATGCGGTGTTTACTAAGCTGATGGGTGATGAGGTTAGTATACGTAAGCGATTCATTGAATCAAATGCTAAGTTTGTTAAGGACTTGGATATTTAGGGGTATATTAATATGGATGATCAAATTTTAGGCAA
>JAUPUA010000066.1 GCA_030917805.1 Patescibacteria group bacterium | reverse complement strand
GTTCCTGGAGCGACCACCACTAATCTCACGGTCGGTGGAAGTCAAGTTACCCGAGCTAGCTACCAAATTCAAGATGGCTCTGATCTCGATGACGATGGAATCTCAGATGGAAATATCGTTGATCCTGTAGGTCTGGCTAGCTCTGAAAATCTTGAGCTTGCGGCTACTGGTAGCAGCATAGCCTCATTAATGGCTGTGGCAAGTTCACTCATTCTGGCCTCAACACTTATTATGATAGAATTCAAAACAAAGAAGATTCAATATTAGTAATATGACAAAAATAATTACAACTAGCAAGCTACGTAATCTAAACTTCTTTATGGCTGTCCTTCACGCCATCCAGGGGGTTCTAATACTAATCTTGAGTACCTCCTTTTCTTTACCGGTAATCGGTAATTACCTTCAGTTCAATACCTCTAGCCAAAGTCTAGAGACAGCCTCTAAAACTCTATTTAATGTATCGCTACCAAGTCTAATTGCTAGCTTCTTGTTCATCTCTTCGATCGCGCATTTAATAATTGTTACTGTCTACAACAAAAAGTATAACGATAACCTTGCGAAGGGAATGAATAAGGCTCGCTGGTTTGAATATTCTATCTCTGCCAGCATAATGATGGTCGCAATTGCGATGCTAGTTGGTATATACGATGTAATGGCTCTAAGCTTAATCTTCGTAACTACATCTGTTATGAACTTATCTGGCCTAGTCATGGAAGTTCACAACCAAACTACTAAAAAAACTAACTGGACAAGCTATCTAGTAGGCTGTCTATCTGGAATCGGCCCATGGATCGCTGTAGTAATCGGCTTCTTGCTCTCAGCAAGTGAAGGCTCAAAACCACCAACATTCGTTTACTACATCTTTGTTTCAATCTTCTTGTTCTTCAACTGCTTCGCCATCAATATGATTCTTCAGTATCGCAAGAAAGGTAAGTGGGCAGACTATCTTTATGGTGAAAAAGTCTATGTCTATCTAAGTCTATTCGCAAAATCGGCCCTCACCTGGCAAGTTTTTGCCGGAACACTCCGCCCATAAATATCAAAGATAAGATTTATAATATGTCAAAAGATCTTAATAAATTAAGAAGTAAAATAGACACCACAGACCAAAAGATAATAAAGTTACTAGAAAAAAGATTCAGCCTAACCAAAAAGGTAGCAATATCCAAGTTAAGATCTAGAGAGCCGGTCTTACAACCAGAACGCTGGCAGCAAGTATTATCTAGATTACAACTAGAATCTAACAAGAGAAATCTATCATTTGACATGCTTAAAGATATTTGGGACAGCATTCACGAACACTCTAAAGTACAACAGAATAATATACACCATGATTCAAAGAAAGAATAAAAAACCTAGTATTGGAATAATTGGTAGGGGTAGTTTCTCTCAACTACTCAAAAGATTGTTAAAACCATATGCCTCGGAGATAAATTTAATCGGTCGAGATTCTTCACAGCAAGAAAGAGATGTGGTTTTCAAATCCGATATAGTTATCTTAAGTGTAACTCTGGACGCATAGCCTAAAGTTCTGAAAGAGTTGAGGGCTAAATTAAAACCAGAAACACTTTTAGTTGATGTATGTTCAGTAAAAGTCATTCCTGCAAATCTAATAAATGAGTATCTTCCTAATCATAAGAACCTCTTGCTCTCACACCCACTTTTTGGGCCCCAATCTGCTAAAGAATCTACTACAAACCTTAAGTTTATAGTAACTGGATCTGTTGGAGGACGCGCCAAAGAGTTAGTCTATTTTTGCCAGAATAAGCTTAAGTTATCAATCATTTATATGACTGCCGAAGATCACGATAGGGCAATGGCCTACACGCATGCTCTTACATTCTTTGTCTCACAGTCCCTCCATCCGTTTAAGCTAGAAGAACACGGTATAACAACTCCATCGTTTAACGAGCTCCTAGATCTAAGCAATATCGCTAAAAACGAAAGCAAAGAGCTCTTGATCTCCATACATAAAAGTAACCCATACTCAAAAGAAGTACGCGATAAGTTTGCGGATCAAGTAACAAGGCTCAAAGAAGAACTGGATAAATAAATACTATTGACTTAGGCTTGATAAAGTGATAAGATCTTATCCATGAATCAATTTATTTCACTGTTTTGCCGTTGGTATAACACTCTTCTCCTACAAGAGTGGCGGCTGGACTTTGAATTAATTCTATAAAATATTAACTATAAATAATAAATAATAAAGTTTTAACCGCTACCAAAAGTAGCGGTTTTTTAATTGACTAGATAAATAAAGATACTATGAAAATACAATTTGAACATCCAGAAGAAGTAGAAATTGAACAAGTTTTAGCCTTGGCCCAATCAGGTCATATTAAGACTTCACCGCATGTTGGTAATTTGGACCAAGGTTGCAATCCTCACTACTTAGCTTTAGCTCTAGCAGGAGTTCAGCTGGAGCTTGTAGACACAATAAGTTCTAACGATAGAAATGGTAGGCCGGCTAATATTGTAAAAGCAGGTGAAGAAACAGTTTTAGAGTGCGGTTTGAGCAATAAGATGAAGAAGAGGACTCATCCTTGTGTCGTAAATGTTGGCAACACAGAGCTAAGCTTAACGGACTTTCACACTCAACCGCTTGTCTCTGCCGGCATAGACTTTGAGTTATCATCTAGATTCCCGTCTAGAGTACACCCTGATCTACCCGAAGCATTAGTGGTCGCTATGTCTAGGTTAACACCAGAGCAGGGCTTAAGAGTTGCTAGAAGCGGAATGGTTAGCCAAGATCCTAAAGATAGGATTAAGCCCAGTATTGAAGCCATAAGTGCTCTCGGTGTTTATGGATCCTCGGTGTTCATAGATGATCAACTAAGTGGAATTATTTTACCTGTTCAGGCTATCATGGCGGCAGAAGTAGTTGAGCAGGCTATTAGAGGCTCTGATCGGACATTTCATATTGGTGGCTCAGACATGGTCGTCTACACTAGAGATCCAAAACTTGCAGATAGCGTACAGAGCATCTGCATACTAGCTATGGAGGTACTTGGGCTTAAAAACAGCTTGGCTAGTTTTAGATTCTCCGTAATCAATAAAAATGGGGGCATACGAGGGTTGGATGATGAGTCTAAAAAGCTCTCTTCAGAAATTGGTTTTGATAACTTCTCTCAGCATGATCTAGTGTAAGATTAAGATATATCTAAAATAATTATGAACAATGTCAATAACCTAATCGAAGCCTCCAAGAAGCCCTTACTTCAAGATCCATCCTTGATCCCAATAGTAGAGTGCTTTGAGGAACTCGTTCTTCTACAGGATTCACATAAGATTAAGGTGGAACCTGTTTGGAATACTCAGGATAGGTTTGAGGGGCCGCTGTACAGACATTACATCTCAAAGAATCCCGGATACAAAGGTGTATATGTGAGAAGTTCTGTAGTAGATAAGCTTAAGAAAGCTGAGTCGGATATTCCTGATAGATGGATTCTGATTGTAAGGGCGGGGCACAGACCGGTAGCTATTCAAAGAGCTTTGTTCACGATGGTCAGAGATGAACTCAGGAAGGTTCACAGCAGTCTAAAAGAAGCAGAACTTACTGAACTAACTAGAGAGTATGTAGCTGACCCATCCCAAAAGGCATCTCCACACTGCGTGGGTTCAGCTATAGATATTGAGGCCGTAGATTCAGTAAGTGGTCAATTAATTGATTTTGGGTCACCAATGAACGAAGATTCCGAGATATCAAACCTCCACTCAAGCCTAGTCAGCAAAGATCAATACGAAAACCGTCTTAAGCTTTTAAGCTTGATGCTTAAAGTTGGGTTTGCTCCACTTCAAAGCGAATGGTGGCATTATAGTTACGGTGATCAGAACTGGGCAGCCTTCTACAGTGAACCAAACTCCATATACGACACAAGAGAAATCGAAGTTACGCTATAATCAAATTTAAATAAGAAAAGGAAGAAATAACATGCAAACAATACTTTCAGGAATAAAGAATACAGGAACTCCGCACATTGGTAGCTACCTTGGTTTCTACCTTCCTTTAGCACGTCTTTACGAAGAAAAAGTAAAGGGAAGAAGTGACTTTAAGCTAAACCTTTTCATACCAGATATACACGCCCTAACAGTTCCTCTAGATGCTAAAAAGTACAAAGAGATGGCCGCAGATACTATGCAAAATTTAAAGTTATACGCCGCCTGCGGGATAGATCTAAGTGATCCAAATGTTGTTGTTTACAGGCAAAGTCGAGTTCCAGCGCACTCAGAGCTTTGTGTACTCTTGAACAACTTTACTTCTTTTGGCGAGCTTTCCAGGCAAACTCAATTCAAAGACAAGAAAGATCAAGCTACAACTGTGGGTCTTTTTGATTACCCAGTTCTTATGGCGGCGGACATTCTTCTCTACGGAGCAAAGTTCATCCCAACTGGAGAAGATCAACGTCAGCATCTAGAACTTGCGCGTGATATCGCCTCACGTTTTAATAACAAGTTTGGTGATATCTTCACGCTCCCAGCTGCGCTTAAAGATCAAGTCGAGTTTGCGGGACAAGAAGAGCCCGTCAGAGTAATGAGCCTTTCAAACCCAAACAACAAAATGAGTAAGTCAGTAACTGATCCAAAGGGTACTATCGATCTTACCGATTCTGCTGAAGTAGCTACTAAAAAGATTATGTCTGCCGAGACAGATTCTGTAGGTAATATTAAGCTTAATAAAAAAGATCAGCCTGGTATTTATAACTTACTTCAAATTCTAGCAATCTTTTCGGGCAGTCCACTTAAAGATGTTGAGTCCAAGTATTTGGGTTCTGACAAGTACGGAGAACTCAAAAAAGACGTTGCAGAAGTTATTTCGAGTTTCTTGCAAGAACTAGAGGATCGTTATAATTCAATCTCCGATCAAGAAATCCTTGATGCGTTAGAAAGAGGCGAGAAAAAGGCCAATGAGGTTGCTAACCAAACACTTTTAAAAGTTCAAAAAGCAGTAGGATTGAGAGAGTAGCTCTTTAAACCTCTTTGACCTTAAAGCAAATAAGACAGGCAACAAGGCAAAAAGTTGTGCCCCATATTACATCTAGCGGGTCACTAATATTGGGCTGGCCTAAAAGATCCATTCCAAACTTAGTTTCTATTAGGATATTCTGTGCAAGTCCAACTAAGGTACCAAATAAAACGCTAAGCCTTAAAATATTTAATCTCTCCAATAGGGTAGATCTAGTTAATATAAGTCCTAGAATAAAGCCCCCCAACAGTGCTAAGAATACAGAATCTACGTTACCTATAAAGTTTGGTATGTTAATGGTTTCTGGCAAATTTAGGCTTAACTTAAGCTTAGCTTCGTGAATAAGCCAAAAAATTAAAAAAATAGAAACAAGCCCTAAAAAACTAATCTTAAATCTATATTTCTGTTTAAAATCTTCAAAGTAGTTTAGGGTCTTGTTCCACCAACTGATCCTTTGCATATGTGTCTAAATCTTAATCCCAAATCTCATCTTCCCTCGGAATGAGCTTCTTACCGATCTTTAGTCTGAAATCTCCGTCAGAAGTGTAACCCATTCTTTCCAACCTTCCATATATTCTCATCTTCCTTAGGATGTCATAAAGTCTATCGACTGAGTATGGATTTGAGTAATCAGTACGAATCGCAAATTTTTCAATCTCCTCACCAGATATTATGTAATAATTGCTGTCTTTTTTAATATCCCAAGGTTTCTTGAGCCCCATACGTTCTTTAAGCGGAATTCTAATTATATTTGCATCATCTTCTTCTAGCAGTTCATCTTCTACGACCTTGAGTCTTTTATTCTCTTTAGTAAGTCTATTCTTCACCTCTTTTAGCAGCTCATCAGTTCCGACGTGTGCGGTAGATGATATACCTGTAACTTTTGCTTTGGTTTTCACCAACTTCTTAAATTCCGCAATCTTTTGTTTTACCTCTTTTGCATCAACTCCATCAATCTTTGTAAAGGCAATTATCTCTTCTTTATTAGCTAGCAGTTTAGAGTACTTTTCTAACTCTTTCCTGATCTTGAGGTAACTATCGGCTGCATCATCGCTCCAGAAATCCACAAAATGCAAGATAATCTTACTGCGCTCAATATGTTTTAGAAACTGTATGCCAAGACCTCTTCCATCAGAAGCACCCTCAATCAAACCGGGAATATCTGCAATTACAATACCGTGCCCATCAACTGTTGCGATGCCTAGATTGGGAATAAGTGTAGTAAAAGGGTAATCTGCAATCTTAGGTTTTGCACGAGTAACAGAAGCCAAGAATGTAGATTTGCCAGCATTTGGCATTCCAACTAAGCCCACATCTGCAAGAAGCTTTAATTCCAGGACCAACTCTTTCTCATCACCCGGTTCACCGCGCTCTGCTACTCTCGGAACCTGCCTTTTTGCGCTTTTAAAGTGCGCATTGCCAAAACCACCACGTCCACCAATTGCCACAACGGCCTCTTGGCCAGGTTTTGCAATATCTGCAATTAAGTTGAGCTCACTATCCAAAACTTGAGTTCCAACAGGAACCCGCACAATCTTATGTTCACCATCACGGCCGTGCATATTCTGCTTTGAGCCACTCCCGCCAGAATCTGCCACAAACTTCTGTTTGAACTTTAAGTTTTGTAGAGTGTTAAGGTTAGTGTCTGCCCGCAGAGTTACATCACCACCGTGGCCACCGTCACCACCACTCGGTCCGCCTTTATCTATGTACTTTTCCTTACGAAAAGCCACTATGCCATCACCGCCATCTCCAGCCTTAACAAGTATTGTAGTTTGATCAACAAAATTCATATTATCCTTTATTATAACAGATTAAAGCCTGGCTTTAGTCAATAGCCTCAATCCCGTCTATTTTCATTCTGCTATACTTTTAAGAACATCGAAAAATATTTAGATTATAAGGAATAATATAATGCCTAAACAGACACCTAAAAGCACCAGAATTGCAGCAATTTTTATTCTAGCTGTCTTTTCACTGTCACTAGTAGCAGCGGCTGCTGTGCCACTTATGAATAAAAAGGATCAGGCATCTAGCCAATCTGATATTGAGAAACAACTCCAAGAGCTACAAGCTCAACAAGAGTCAGAGCAACAAGAACCAGAAGAAATAGATTTAAGTTTAAAGCAAGAAGGAGCAATAACAACTATGCAAATTATCGACATCACCACAGGATCTGGTAGAGAAGCAAAAATTGGCGATACAATTAATGTTAAGTATAAGGGTGCCCTAGCAGCTACTGGAGCAGTATTCGATAGTAACTCAGAAGGAGTGGAGTTCCCACTAGAAGTCGGAGGCTTAATTGAAGGCTGGACTGAAGGAGTTCCAGGAATGCGTGAAGGAGGAAAAAGAAAGCTTGTCATTCCAGCTGCTAAGGGCTACGGTGCAAAGGGCTCAGGTTCAATACCACCGAATTCAGATCTAGTATTTGATATTGAATTAATTTCCATCAAGTAAATAATAGTTAGAAGGGTGTCAGTTTCAGAACTACCCCCAGAATGCTCTAACGATATAACTGACTGCGAAGTACTTCACGGGCTCTGCTTTATGAATCAAAGTGATCTTAGTGTCGATTCAGTAGCTCAGGTTTGGCAAGCTTTGTCAGTAGCTGCATGTACGGGTTGCAAAAGGCAACTTAAATTATCTGGGGATGAATCTAAATAAGAACCTACTCCTGACCATCAGCCAGACCAGTAGAACGAAACCTGTATTAATAAGTACATTAATAACCCAATGCTGGCCAATTGGGACAATTAAATTAAGCGCAAATATCAGTAGAGCATGAACTATATAAACGTAGAGCGAGTTCTGCCCAAAAGTCAGCAGAATCCAACCCAGTCTCTTAGTCATCCAAGCCTGATACTTTCTAAACAAAAGGTATAAGGCCGCAAACCAGAGGTAAAAAAGTAACAGTCGGAGTGGTGCAAGCGAGGCTCTGTCAAAAGTTACTCTTAAGGACTCTACAGCATATTCTCTAGAAGACTCCAGGTTGGCTCCAAGCAACTTATTACCAGAACCAACCTTACCATATTCCTCGGCAATAGTCGTAAAGTAAACGCTTGCTAGAAGCGTAACAGCGCTTAGAGCATAGATAGCAGATGAAAACGATTTCTTCCACACGTTATTAAGCTCCAAAAAGTAGTCTTCAATCTGATCTTTATAAAAGCCAACTACCAAGCCGCTAAAAAATAGAATCTGCCAACTCCCCATTATCGTCGTAGTTTGCATCCATACTATCAAGCTAATTAAAAGAACACTGTGCCAAAGTTTATTCCTCAGTAGCCAAATTGCCAAGGGTGTGGAGAATAGATAAACGGCGTAATAAATTAGAAAATCTGCCCAACCATAATTAAAGCTTAGGCTCAGAGTTTGCACTATAAGCTCAGTATTACTGCCAATAAAAACAGGTTGTTTAACGCCAGCGTTACCCATTAGAATAATCGCCAAAGCACTAAATAGTAAACTGAGCCCAATGCCCCAAATATAGAGTGTTACGGCCTGTCTCCAACATTTTTTAGCAACATCAATTAGGCTAGTCCGTATCATCCGTCTACCCCTTACGATCCCGATCATTATCCCAGATAAAAAGAAGAAACCCTCTGCCGCAGAAACCCACTGCGCACCGCGCCCTGTAAATATCTCCCAAAAACCAAAAAAACGTAGTAGGTGATCTATTATTATGACAAACAAGAAATAACCCCTCATTAGGTCAAACACTACTAATCTGGATTTATTCTTAGATATCTCTTCCATAGGCTAATGAGTACTAATTCTAACTCCTTAAGTCGGGTTAAATAGAAAAAGATATAGTTAAGTTGTTAGAATAACCTAACTAACCACACTCTTTATGGACAGCGGCAAGAAGATAATGTATGCTTTAGCTATAAGCATAAGTATAAAGAACGTTATTAGTTCTCAAAAGGAAAAGTTACAATGATCAAGAAGTTATTAAAAATGAAGAAGAACCTGTTCCTGTTCTTAGCAATTAGCGCATCCGTGATATATCTACAAGGTGGATCTGCCTCTGCAGCCACAATAGATTTAAAAAGTTACTACCCAAATCCAGCCCTGTATAGTAACTATTATTTGGAAGGATTCAACCTTCGTGATTCTAACGATACTACACCAGATAGATCAGTACTTTGGTTTGAGAAAACAGATCCAAACGGTGAAGCATTTAAAAGGTATAACTCTGGTCCAGAAGACCCAGTTGAGTCGCGGTGTAGCTGGGATCTTCTAAGTTGGGCAGGCGATAATCTAACTTATGCTCAAACCCATAACGACTGTGGAACTAATAATAAAGACGTTATCTACGATCAACCAATCCTATTCTTACCTCGTTTCTGGGATGATACTAAACCCTGGATATATAACGGTACAACACCAGTAACTACCACTAAATTAAACGGTGACGAGGGCTGTAAGGGTGTGAATACATACACAAGCCAAATCTTACCCAGAACAGAAGTAACTGCAGGTGTCATGGCTATACAATGGCGCACAAATCAGACTATCAACTGGTCTAAGGGTGATGACTTTCCAGATTGTGTAGCAGGAGGGGTGACTAACTGGCAAGAAGATTACTACATGATAGAAGAGATGCCTGTTCAAGGTTATGAGGGCCTTGCGAGTGCTAGGGGCCTAAAAAGGATCGTAGGTGGCAACTTTGATAAATATACCAGCTCTGGTCTTCACGACTTTGATGTCTGGTACGATAAGTGGGTAAAACTACCTTGGATGCCACCACTTTCAGTAGTTACCAACCCAGTAGTAGATCCTCCTGTGGGCCCAACTGCCCCTGCAACAGGTATACTGGGTACCACTGCTCAAAAACTTGCAGTACTCGGAGGAGCCACTCTGCTACTTGGTTTAGCGCTAATGCGAACGTACAACAAAAAGAAGAAATCCTCTACAAAAACAGCTAAGTAAGCTGAGAACCATCGTAAAATCCTCTTGTTCTAGATAAATTGAACAAACAGGGCTTCTCTGATAAAATTAACAGAGAAGATGGGACGTAGCTTAATGGTAGAGCAACGGTTTTTGGTGCCGTAGGTTGTAGGTTCGAGCCCTACCGTCCCAGCCAAGCTGTACAGTAAGATTAAAGACCGTGTTCTATGACCGGTCTTTAGTTATTTCTACGACCTCTTCAACATGAAAACCAGTGTCTCTCTATGCTAAGCTTATACTAATAGTTACTTATAAATATTAGGATAAGATTATATTAATGCCTAGACTACCAATCCCAGGCCAAGACGATGGCACTTGGGGAGACGTGCTGAACGAATATCTGAGTGTTGCGCATAATACAGATGGGTCCATTAAGAGTAGCGCATTTCCCACTGGGAAAGAGCATGTAACTACCTACCAAATTCTGGCCTTACTTAAAGGTGGGGGAAGCATTGAAGATATTCTGGCTGTGGTTGGTTGGGAAGTAGTCGATGGTTCAAGTTATGTTTGGGATGGACAACTGAAAAAAGTTGAAAAGACCAGTTCAGGCCCCGGTACCATAACTATCATTGAGCCAAATGAAGGTGACTTAGCAATAGTTTCCATGGTAATAGACACTTCAACATTCCAACAGACTCCAGGAGGCATTACCCGTTTTGACTCGAAGGGCGAAATATCTGCACCAACCGGGCTTGGTGATGGCTGGTTTATGTATAGCCCAGACAGGGTGTACGTTAATACCTCTGAGTATACTGGTAATCTAAGTAGTCTGGACGATGAAACCACGCTCACAAGTGCACTTGCTGCAATTGATAGTCTTAATTTAAGCACATCAAACGTAGACATAACCGGGAATGTCTTTAATGTAAGATCATACGGTGCACTAGGCGACGGCGTAGCAGATGATACGGATGCCTTTGAGGCTACAGTCTCGGCTGCAACTGTTGCGGGTGGTGGACAAATTCTCGTGCCAGTAGGCACATACTTAATCCGCCGATCAATAAAACTCCCTTCGTTCACAACCTTGGCTGGTGAAGGGGAGGCCTCAATTATAAAGCGCCTTGGAGCACCCTACAGATCAGCGATGACAGCTAATGTTGGCTGGAATGCCACAACTGTTAATGTAGCTGATGCTTCTGGGTTTAATGTGGGCGACCAAATACTACTATCTGATGATGGCAACTGGGAGTGGAATGCAACACAGACTGTTATCACCAATATATCCAGCAATACAATTACTTTTGATACGCCTACATGGTCGAATTATAATGCGCATAGTTATGGGTATGTACATCGCGTCTTCCCTATGGTCACTAATGCAAAGAGAACTCAATCTGGCTCTCCTGACGATATCCACGAAGCTATCACTGTACGTAATCTGACGCTGGATCAAATGCGTGATGATGCTATGGATCCTGTCCATTCACCATATTTAGAAGGTGGCCCTTGGCTAGCAGAATTTACCGTAGCAGTTATACACTGGGAGGCCGTCTATCGTGCCATAGTCTCTGATGTAAAAATACTTAATGCCGTTGCAGATGGATATTCAGATCAAGCCCGTGTGAGTAGTACTGCCAAAGAAACTAACAATGTTGTTAGGTCATGTCACATAATTAACAGTGGTAGGCATGCATTACACGTTGGTTCTGCAGAAAAAGGGGCTACTTTAATTGGTAATCACATTGATACATCTAGGGCCTTTGGTCTCTTCATGTGTGCTAATGCTCATCATTCAGTTATTGTAGGTAATACTTTCTACAACTGTAGCTCAGGTATCGCTGGCGCTGATGCCCGAGATCCTAACGAAGAAAGCATTACGCCTTCTACTCCATACGATGACATTGTCGGTGACATTGGGTCCGTAATCGTTGGGAACTCATTTTATGGTGGGCCTATTAATAACCCCGAAGGTTCTGAGAATAGCAGTAGCTACGCGATAGATGTAGGACCAAAATCCGTCGTAAGTGGCAATGTTATTATGCATTATAACGGAGGAATTCGACTTGTTTATAATGCCATTGACTGTGTTGTCCAGGGAAACTATATCCATCTTTCGCCATTATCAAACAGTGCGGGAATCCGTATATATGATGGCGCACATTATGCTAACATTTCGGGCAATACAATTATAGGATCTAAGGCAGGCGAAATCGGTGTAAGCATAGAGGCAGCAAATGATATTATGATTACATCTACAAATATGCGTTCTTTACTTACTGCAGTTACACTCGGCGCCGATAGTGAGCGCATCACTATTAAGAACTGTAAGATTAGTGATGTTACCGATCCTTGGGGTCCTATAAGAATCTTTGGATCTACAACTGATGTCAGAATAGATGTACATGAAATGGATGCAGCTGGTGCACAAGGCATAGTAAGCTTTAATGATGGAGACGGAGCGGCTGCCCAGAAGCGATTCATGCTAAATAATATTGGCGACAATGGTACGGAAAACCCCGCATCTGCAGGCGGTTGGAAACTTAATTCCTCAACTCTAGCAAATCAGAGGTGGGACGGAACAATGGTGACATGGAACGATGGAGGTACACAAAAGCTTTGTATGTTTAAACAGGGAATAGGCTGGATAACACTAAACTAGTCTTCCTACTAAAAACTCTCTAGACCACAACTCTCAGCAAAGATCATCTTCCTATTTAACCATTAATATATAAATAGTTATGTTATTAGCTTAGTATAGATATTATCCTTCAGTTATCTATATACTCTAAACTATCAAAAGTAGAAATAGAGGCAATGCAAGAGACTCCACGAATAACGCTTAATAAGCTTAGTAAAAAGTACACGGGCTCTCCTGTTTACGCATTAAAAAACGTAAGTCTAAACATTCAACCTGGTGAAGTGTATGGTTTTCTTGGTCCAAATGGAGCAGGGAAGAGTACAGCCATTCGAATCCTTTTAAACTTCTTGCAACCGACCGAAGGAGGAGCAACAGTCTGTAATCTAGACGTTGTAGATGATTCTATAGAGGTAAAGAGGAATATAGGGTATCTTTCAGGAGATCTGTCCTTATACCTTAAGATGACAGGTGAGCAATATCTAAAATACATGGGTGAGCTACAACCAGCCACCAGTAAGGCATATATCGATGAGCTAATAAAAAGGTTTAAAGCAGAGCCAAAAAAGAAGCTGGGCCAACTCTCTAGGGGAAACCGTCAAAAGTTTGGGATTATTCAGGCATTTATGCACCAGCCAAAAGTTTTAATCCTTGATGAGCCAACAAGTGGCCTTGACCCATTAATGCAAGATGAGTTCTATAAGCTTATACAAGAGGCTAAGAATAAGGGTTCATCGGTATTCATAAGTAGCCATATCATGAGCGAAGTTCAAAGAATATGCGACAGAGTCGGTATTATCCGTGATGGTAAATTGATCTCAGAACTCTCAATAGCAGAGATGGAAGGCAAAGCCTCTCACACCTTTGATATCACTTTTAAAGATAAAGTTCCAAAGAAAGAACTTAGTTTTTTAAAGGGGTGCAAGATCCTGTCCATCTCCCAAAATGACGTATCCTTAGTAATGCAAGGTAGGCTATCCTCACTGTTTGCAATATTAGCAAATAACGAAGTAATTAAAATAAACCTAGGCAGTGCAGATCTTGATAATGAATTCCTGCAATTTTATAAAAACAAGGATAAATAGACTATGAAAAGCATCATAAAATGGACACTCAGGCAGAGAAGAACAAGTACTTTATGGTGGTGTTTTGCAGTTGCAAGCTTCATCTTTATTAATATGATCTTTTACCCAAGTTTTAAAGATCAAGCAGCTCAGCTTCAACAAAGCTTTAGTAATATCCCTGATTCTGTTCTACAGCTAATTGGTGGTAGCACAGATTTCTTCTCACCAGTTGGCTATTTAAATGGACAGATATTCTTCATAATGCTACCACTTCTTTTAGGGATCCTTTCAATATCGCTAGGCTCTAAGCTCATCGCTACAGAAGAGCAAGATAAAACTATTGAAAGTATTCTGGCACGGCCAATTTCAAGGTCTAAACTGCTGCTAGGTAAAGCTCTGGCTGGCATAACAATATTGGGTTTAGCCACAGTTGCTGCATTAGTATCGACCACTCTACTGGCCAAGGTTGTTGGGCTAGATGTATCCACTATCGCTATATTTCAAGCAACTCTTGCCTGCTTTCTACTCTGCCTAAGTTTCGGCGCGGTAGCATTTGCCCTAACATCTTCTGGCCTTAGCCAAAGTTCAAGTCTAGGCTTAACTACTATCTTTGCTTTCGGAGGCTATATAATTGGCTCACTATCTGGGACAATCAAATGGCTCAATACCCCAAGCAAGCTGTTTTCTTTTACCTATTACGACTCTGAAGAGATCCTAAGAGGAACCTACAATTGGAACAATATCTTCTTCTTTATTACTGTAGTACTAATAAGCTGTTTTGTAGCTTGGTACTTCTTTAGAAGCCGAGATCTAAAATAGAGATCTTAATCTACAAGAGGTAGGAGCAAGCTAAAGGTACTCCCATCCTTACCAGAACTCTCAAGATCAAGCGAACCACCATTTCTTTCTGCAAGCGCTCTGGCAATGTAAAGGCCTAAGCCTGCTCCTCCTGCCGACCTCTTTAGACTGTTATCCAAACGGACAAACTTTTTAAACAGCCTGACTCTTTCTGCCTTAGTAATACCTTTTCCAGAGTCAATAACAAGAACTTGAATCTTCCCGGCCTTCTTGCCTAATTTAACCTCTACGCCTCCTTTATCGGTGAACTTAATTCCATTATCAATAAGTTTCAAAATAGATTCTTTGATCTCATCTCTATCACCAAATACCTCATATCTATAACCTTTAGGTTCATACTTAAGTTTAACTTTTTTAAGCTCTGCTTTCTCACTTAACTTATCAATTACTTCTTGAACTGCAGCTTGCAAAACGAATCGGGTCTCGTATCTTGGCTTAGGATTAGCAGAGTTCTCGATATCCGACACAATCAAAATATCAGTAAATAAAGAAGATATCTGGTTAGATGCCCTATATGCACTATTAAGCAGCGGTCTAATCTTTGGGCTAACTTCTTTATCCATATCTAGGGTGTTTGAGAGGTAGCCTTGAATAATAGAAAGTGGGGTCCTAATCTCGTGAGAAGCAGTGACTATAAATTCATTACGCTCCCTTTCTGCTGCCTTCTGACTTGTTATGTCCTCAATCAATATTACATTCCCTAGCTTTTTATCACTATCAACAATAATTGGGGAGAATATTATATGCAGTAGCCTTCCGTGATGTTCAACTTCTGCTATATCCATGATCTCACTGTTCTTTGAAGATTCCATAAACTTATCCATGATACCTAGATCATCCAGGGCCTCTTTTACATACCAATGTCCTTCGCTTCTATTGCCCAAAAGTCTTTTAGCTACACTGTTTTGCTCCAGAACATGCATGTCATCATCAAGCATAATAAACCCAACTGGTAGGCCTGCGATTGATGCTGCTAATTTAGCATGTTCATTATATAGCTCTTCTGTTCTTTGAATAACTTTTTGTTCGACCTTCTTTTCCTGCTCCTCAAGTTTAGAATAAGCCTGCTGAAGGGCAGAGATATCCGAGACTACAAAGACATAGCCGGCGACTCCTGATCTTCTACCCTCAGAAGCAATACTGCTCATTGATATGTCGACAGGTGTAACCTGTCCGGTCTTTTTAGCAGATATCACTAAGCCCGATAACTCAGCACCGACTTTGGATCCTTTAGAAGCTTGAACAGCTTGTTTAACATCTTCAAAGTCGGACTCTTTAAGGAATTCACCTATAGTTTGAGTGAAAGAACTAACAGGTTCCTCCAAATTCAAGAGTTTTACGGCGTTCTTATTTGCATATTGAATAGAGAAGTTTAAGTCAGTAACTACCACAGCTTCTGCCATAGTCTGTAGAATATTATTAGAAATCTGCGTTGGACTTATTGTAAAAAGCTGGTATTTGTTTATTCCATAAGCCATTATTACGGCCATACAAGTAACAAATAAACTATCTAGTGGGATAATTGATACACCAATAATGGCAGGCACTAAGTTGACTGCCGTAGTTCCAAGAACTGGAAAGAGAACGCTAATCAAGAATATCTTCGCCTGTTTTTTTTGAGCACCTGCTTTTGATATCCTGTAATACTTAATTACAATCCAAAGCACCAATAATAACATTATTTGTGTCCATAGTAGATACAAAATGCTATACGGTCCAACATTTATTTCATAACCCCATGCTCTTGAAATCAATGCTTCAGGTTGCCTTAAGAAAATAATATTAGTACCCAAGGCTACCACAAAGTAAAAGAAGGCATTAATAAGCATTAGAATTCTCGGCCCAATCGGTGCGTCTTCTTTGTCGCTAGAAGTATCACTAAAGAAGATAATAACTGAGGCCACACCAATTAAGGCCGGAATGAGTACAAAAGCTCTAGCAAATAAACCTGTCTCTCTGTTGGCTGCCAAGAAAGTAATAATGTCTGCCATTGCCCAAAATAGGTTACAAATCAGAAATATTCCAAACCACATGATAGATTTAATATGTCTTCTATGTCTTGAGATAGTAACTAGTAGAAATACATTCGTAGCGATTGAGGCAAGTGGAATTAGTACTAAAGGGGATAGCCTAAACTGTAAATTGAGATCTTTATTAATAATCGTTGCTGCAAGAAGACTTATAAAAAATACAACAGAAAGAATAGGTATTAGTTTTGACCCAGGATAAGACTTCTTCATAGCTAAAGATTATAAACGACTTCACCTTAAAAGCATAAGCTTATTATAGATAAGCTGAAGGTTATCCACCAGTTTTTTGTTATAATTAGTCAAAGTACTATATGGCGGTGTAGCTCAGTTGGTTAGAGCGCAGGACTCATAAGCCTGAGGTCACTGGTTCAATTCCAGTCACCGCTACCAGACTGGTATTTTTGTCTAAATTTTTAGAAATCTCCTCCATTAACAGGGAGGATTTTAGCTTTGGAATGGTTCCAAAACCAGTTTCAAAGTCATACTCAACTCCAGATGGAAAAAGTAGCTCTTGAACAGCCTTTTTAACCTGTAAATTGGCTTGGTTCCAAAATGTTTTTGGTTCTTCTATAAAAGTCATAGCTTTGCCTATCATCTCCTGCTGATTCTCAATGTGATTCTCGAGCTCACTCTTCGCGTACCTTAGCTCTCCTATTTGTTTTTCAAAGTGTCTGCACTTCAGTTTGTAGTCGTCGCCCGTTATCTTTTCCTCGATCCACAACTCTGTGGTTTTATTCTTTAGGTTAAGATATCTATCTAACTCTTTTTCTAGCTTAGCTGAGCTCTCTATAGCCTCTCTGTTGGCCTTATTCCAAGTTCTTATAACTAACTGCTTGAATAGACCCGCAACCTCTGTAAGGGGCTTCATATCATCCAGAACAGCACGGAAGTCCCTATGTACTTTGTCTGTAGATATGCTAGCCCTCTTTCCTGTTACTTTTTTAGTGCAGGTAGGCTTATTGCAGTGATAGATAGGATAATGGCCTCCATTGCCTTTAGGCGAGCTTGCTGTAAGCCTATTTTTGCATCTCGAGCAAAGTAGAGTGCCACGTAGAGGGTATAACTCATCTCCTCTTTGTGTGTAGCTATTCTTATTGCCCTCTATAACAAGGATGCACTTATTTAGTGTCTCCTCGCTAACTATCCCCTTATGACGGCCTTTCTGTGGCTTTAGGTTAGATAGTTTATTGTGGGTGAAGCCAGCATATATCCAGTTTGTTACGATGCTTTTTACTTGGTCATCTGTTTTTTGACGTCCCGAGGAAGTCATGACACCTTTTGCGAAAAGAAAGTCTGATATATCCCGTCTACTATAGTTTCCAGTAGAAAACATATTTATGGCAGATCT
>JAUPUA010000010.1 GCA_030917805.1 Patescibacteria group bacterium | reverse complement strand
TATGGGTTAACACGAGCAGAGTTAATTCCCCGCGAGAAGCTAGTAAGCAAGAACAACAAGATCGTTGCCATACTGATACTAATACTCAAGATGCTGTATGCAAAGGCACAGATTAAAAGAGGTAACAGTATGCTTAGCTTAACTCTCTTTCTTACTAGCTCAGAACCTAGCACTGCAGCAACTGATATACTCGCAAATAAGATACCGTGAAATTTTATATCAATACCTGACTCCAGGAACATAGGGGTTAAGAACCAGACTACAAACATTGTTGAGAGCATAAGGCTAGAGCTCAAGAATATCCGCCAGGCGAGTTCCTTGTGTCCATGTAGGCAGTATTTCGTAACAACCCAGGCATCTTTTATTGGATTATGCTCAGATACTCTATTTTTACCGGCATCTTTAATTGTTAGAGCGAATATCCCCGCAGAAGCAAATAATACTGCCTGTACCAAGAATACAAACCTTACATTATACGAACCCATTATCCCGCCGGCTATAGCACCAGCTCCGGCAGCTATGAATCCAATTGTTGTTAAGGTGGCAGCCTCTTTTTTGTAATTAATATTAGTTATTTTAGAGTGAGCTCTCATCAATGCAGAATCTGCCCCACCACTTAGGCTTAGACCTATTCCAGCCATTACCTCCGCCACTACTATTACCCAGAAGCTTCCTGCGAATACATATATAAGCATAGCCGAAGCCATAAAGAAGTCTCCGGATGCGTTACTTATCTTTCTGCTAACTGAATCTGCAAAATAGCCTGTAGGTACTTCTAGGAATAGCATTGTCAAGGCAAAAGCAGCCTGGGTTAAACCAATTTGGAACTGGGTTAAACCAATATCCGATAGCAACAACCATGTAACTGGCATAAATAGGGTGAACGAGGTTAAGGCCGATTCGATCTTTAATATTCGAATAGCTCTTAGACTTTCTTTAATTATTTGATTTTGCATGGTGGTTATCTTTATTTAGTGTAGTTGTTCTTTGGCAAATAAAAAACGTCTCGTTTTGTGGAGACGTTTTAAGTGTTGCTAACTTTTTATTTTTTTAAAACATCTCGCTCCTATTTGCTGGCGCTACAGTATAGACACTTGATAGGCCTAACATAATAATCTGCGAGATGTTTTTGAATCTGAACATGCATTTAATTAAATCATATGAGTGATAATATGTCAAACTCTTGATTTTATTTATCTAAAAGCTTATGTTTAATATCGTAATATAACTATATTGCTATGAGTATTAAGCTTAAGATAATCTCGCTACTCGTTAATATAGTTCTTTTTGTCTCTTTAATTAGCCCTCTTGCAGCTATAGCATCGCCCACTTCTTTAATCTTGATAACAGAACTTCAAACAGGTCAGGGGAGTAGGGAGTTCATCGAGATCGAGAATCATTCTGATTCAACCTTAGATCTCAGCCAGTGGCAGCTTCAATATCATGGGGCCACCTCTATGACTTGGTCTACTAAGACACTCACATTTACCGACCCACTGGTAAAACTCTTAGAACCGGGAGACAGGGCACTATTTACGGCATCGGGATATGCGCCACCAAGCTCTAATATTATGGCAAACTTCTCAAGCGGCTTTGCAGATACGGGTGGGGCAGTCCGCTTCTTACCACTAGACTTAGATCAATCACTAGGGGATATCCTAACTTGGGGAACTACCGATGCACCAACCTGTTCTATTGCACCAAAGCATGCCGACCTACAAAGCTTAAAACGCTTCCCAAGTGGTGATGGAGTAATTGTGGATACAGGTTCTTCTGGGATGGACTTCTATGTTTCTAATTCTCCAAGCCCAGACTTAATAGATACCCAAGATCCATTCTCTATAGATGAGGTTGTAAATTACTGCGGTAAACCGGAGGATATCATTGATGACCCTGAAGCGCCGGGAGTTATTGAAGATCCTGGTAACCCACCAGCACCAATTTATTCCAAAATAGAGATTACTGAACTCTTCACAGATCCAGTATCTCCACAAACAGATGAGAATGACGAATATATCGAACTTTTTAACCCCAATTCGGAGGCGATAAACATAAGTGGCTACACGTTAGAATCTGGCATAAACTCGACATATTCTTATAGCTTTGGTGACGTAGTTATACCAGCTGGTGAATATTTTGCAATTTCTCGCAAATATTCCAAACTTACTCTGTCCAACACCTCGTCTCGTGCAAGATTGCTGGATCCAAATGGCGAGATAATCTCAGAGACTGATCCTTATGATAAATCTTATCAAGGACAAAGCTGGCATCTATACGACGGAGTCTGGCAATGGACTACGACTCCTACCCCATCGGCATCGAACTTTCAGTTAAGCTTAGGCGGTGCAACTACTACAGCTACAAAGGTTACCGCCAAGCCAGCCGCTAAGAAAGCGACTGCTCCTAAGAAGGCCGCTTCTAAAAAAGCTGCCGCTAAAAAAGTTTCAACTGCTTCTAAGACAGCTCAAAAAGATTCTGCCCCAACTGCATTTACTTACACCGATGATCAAGGCAACACTAAGTTGCAACCCTATATTCTATGGGGAGCGGGCCTGCTACTTTTGGGATATGGGCTATGGGAATACCGCTGGGACTTAATGAATATTGTTTCTCGAAAAAAATAAGGATCAGGTGAACATTTATACACCACTCGTTCATCTATAGACTTTACGCTAACTACTAACCTAGAATATAGAACCATAAGCGCTGGTCACTCAGTCTACTTTAAATAAGAGGATTCAATATGGACAAAACACAAGAAGTTACTAAAGTTACATCAACTAAAAGAAGAAACATCTTCTCAAGGACAAAACTTTATCTATTTGAGTATTCAGTAATGCAAGTGGCAAATATATGGATTGGTACGGCCATATCCATAACAGTATTTTCTATATTCTCAATTATATCTGGTGAGAATATTTCTTCTAGCATCATCGAAAGCCTAGCCTGGGTATTTGGTCTAATACTAATATTCTTCCCAATCTCTATTATCCTTTATGCCAGGACTACTGGGGAAGAGAGCACTAATAAAGCAAGGTTAACTCAGCGCTTTAGAAAGGTGATCTTTTACGCTATGCTAAGCATCGCGACTATCTCTGCAGTTAGCTTCTTGGGTACTGCAGTCTATACTGCCAGTAGAGCCCTATTTGGAATAGATGACACTTCTTCATTGCTCTCAATCACTTTACCAAGCGCTATAGTACTTTTATTCCATATTTACTTTATAGTCGTGATCTTAAAGCGAGAAAAGACTTCGGCTAGACTTCGGAGGCTCAATGTCATTGTGCTGTCAATATTGGGTTTAACTCTGGCAGGATTAGTCCTCGGTATTGCACTTCAGAAGAGCAGTGGCGTCTCTAGTGATAAAAAGATAGTTAAAGATCTGGGTCTAGTCTCATCAGAAATAAGAAAAGAATTTAATGATACAGGCATGCTACCAGACTCCATCAGCGATCTAAAGAACCTACAAAATGATGCCCTTAAAGAAAAGTTTATAGATGGTCAGTACGTTTATAAGCCAACCCCGAGTAATGGTGGTTACAACTACGATCAGCCCGTTACGCTTAAAGAGGACTCGGATAGCACTTCGAGCATGATCTATCCCGACATCCCACCGACCTCACCAGGTGAATACCAGCTATGTGCTACTTTTAATACAAGAAGCAACACCTACGATAACTACGACTCCTACGGTCCTGGCTATATTGACAGTGCAATACGAACCGAAGCAGAGTTTGAGTATCACCCTAAGGGCTATTACTGTTATAGCCTATACGCATACTAAGTTCAGGTCGATTACTCTTGGCGCCTTTGCCTTAAGGCTTCGTAGACGCAAACAATGCTACTTACGGCAATGTTTAAAGAATCTGCACTTCCGAGCATGGGGAGCTTAACCAATTCATCACTATCTTTTAACCAAGTTTCAGTTAATCCATATTGTTCAGCTCCTGCGACAATTGCAATTGGACCACCTGTTTTGAAGTTAGTATTCCAGTAAATATTCTCTGTATGAGGGGTAGTACTAAAGATCTTAATGTCGTTCTTCTTCAGCCACGCTATGGCCTCTTTCGAGCTCTTACAAACGGCTAACGGAACATTAAAAAGTGCTCCAGTCGAAGCCCTAACAACGTTTGGGTTAAAGACATCTGTTACTGGTTCACATACTATTAAACCGGCTACGTCAGTTGCATCACAGCCCCTAAGTAAGGTTCCAAGATTGCCTGGTTTTTCAATCTGTTCAACCACCAAAAAGATATCTTCCTTCTTAACTTCAATATCCTCAAGCTTCGCATCCAGCTGATGAGCTATAGAGATAAAACCATCAGGTCTATCTCTATAGCTCATCTTACTAAATACTCCTTTACTAACTTCAACAAGCTCGGTTCCAGCATCTTGTGCTAGCTTGATTAACTCCTCATTAGAATCTTTCAAAAACCAATCTGGGCTGTATAGCAGCTTCTCAAATTTAACACCAGCCTCTAGGGCGCGCTTGTTTTCTCTAAATCCCTCAATAACGAATAAGCCAGATTCATCCCTTGCTCTTTTTTTTAGCTGCAACCGGACGACTTCTTTTACAAGAGGATTACTCCCACTATTAATAAACTTTATGATTCCAGATTCCATCTACTTCTGCTTTCCAGAACTTGTCCGTATTGTTATGGTTCTAGATATCCAGTTATTAGGGGTCTCTCTTTTAGGCTTGGTTAAACTTCCTCCACTGATGAAATCATTAAATAGTAGCTGTAAGCATCCGGCCACAGGAAGGGCTATAAAGGCTGCGAATAGACCACCAAGTGATGCGCTAAGCAGTACCACAATCAGTACAATCAGCGGGCTCATACTTACAGCCTTACTCTGTATCTTTGGTTGTATAGTCGCATTTTCAATTTGCTGGTAGATAAAGAAGTAAATTGCAAGAACTAACGCCACCTTCCAGCTGACAAATGCACTCACTGCAACCACAACCGCTGCACCTAAGGATGCGCCAATCAGTGGGATCAATCCGCATATCCAGACTGCTGCACCTAACACTAGAGGGTAGGGAAGGGGTGCATCAAATATCCAACCAACTAATACGATCATCAACAGAGCAAGTGCTGAGGAAATGCTACTGACTAGGACTTGACCATTAAAGTAACCAGTAACAACTTTGTACATCTTACGAAGTAACTCCTCGTGACGCCTCTGAACCTCTTTGTCTTTATACTTTTTAAATAGTCTCCTAATCATTATTGGCCCATCTACCAACATAAAGAAAGTTAGCACTAGGATAGTAATGGTGCTTAGAAGGGCAGTAAGCGCAGTTTGGGCACTACTAAAAGCAAAACTGCCAGCATCACCTAATCTATCTTTAACATTATCACCAAACTTTTCTACTTCAGTCTCCAGTCCAAACTTTTCTATAAACTTACCAGTTCGAGTCTCTCTATTTTGAGCTTCAGCGATTATTGCCGGAGCTTGATTGGCAAAGTTACCGATTTGCTTAGCAACGGGTGGAACAACCGTGAATAGCAAACCGCTAATAAAACCTACTACTATCAGATAAGCGACAGCCACGCTGAGCGCTCTGCTGCCCTTGGGCATATATTTCGAGATCTTACTAACCGAAGGATTAAGAGCAATTGCCAAAAAGAACGAAGTTAATACTAAGGTAATTGGCGAACTCATTTTTCCAATAGCATTAATAGTAACGATGCTAGCTATAACCAAGAATACGGTTCTAATGACCACAGATGGTCTGATATTAATGTTGATCGTCTGTGCTTTGTCTTCTTGCATAATCTTTTCTAATATCTAATTATATCCTAATTAAGCTCTATTACTATTGCCTAGACTTGCTCCATTAAGCTCGCCAGCTCCTCACCGTTCACTCTGGACTCAACAAAACCCCAGTTAACTACCTTCCAGAAAGCCTCAATGTAGTCTGGGCGGCTGTTCTGGTAATCCAGGTAGTAGGCATGTTCCCAGACGTCAAGGGCAAGTAAGGGAGTGTTACCATTCATTAGTGGGGTATCAGCGTCGTGCATTCCAACTATCTCTATTGAGCCATCCTGTTTTTTTAAAAGCCAAGCCCAGCCACTGCCAAAGTGGGTTTTAGCAACTTCTGTAAATTTATGCTTAAACTCCTCAACTCCTCCAAATTTAGATTCTAAAAGCTCCTTTAGTTGAGGGCTAGGCTCGTTAACCTCATCTTCGGCTACAGGCTTCATGCAGTACCAGTAGAAAGTATGGTTATAGGCCTGTGCTGCATTATTAAAGATCTTGCCAGAAGATTTGGCCACAATCTCCTCTACGTTCATTCCTTTGAATTTAGCTCCATCCTCGGCCTCCAATAGACCGTTGAGGTTGTCTATATATGCTTTATGATGTTTGCCGTAATGATAGCTCAGAGTCTTTTGAGAGATATATGGCTCAAGCGCATCCTGGGCATATGGTAGTTCGGGTAGTTTAAACATTATTATCTCCTCATCTTTTATACTAAAAAGTATACTAGAGCCTCCCCACCTAAAGCCAGTGGTGAATTATACCCACGGGCTGTTAGCATAAGCACTAACGGGGGTGTTGTTAAGTTAAGTTCAACACAGGTGTTGACTCTACCTCTGGGCTGGTATAAGCTCAAAATTACGAAAGTAAAGTTTAACGGAGGAATATTAATAACGCATATGGCAACATTTAGCTATACTAACTCAAAAGGAGTAACTTACTACCTTTACACTAAAGAAGGAATCCAACTACGTGGAGCAAAGACTCCTAGAAGCATCTTCTTCTTCTCTAAAGATGCAGATAGAAACCTAGGCGAAGGCGAAAGCGTCGTTAAGGAAGTTCCTGCAGGATACAAAGTTGAAGAAAGTGCTAGAAACGGTTTTGTTTACCTAAAGAAGGCCTAATTCCTTAACTCTTTAAAGTTTAAAAGCCCAGATCTAATCTGGGCTTTTTGCTATATCCCATAGAACAATACCGAATTGCTTATGTTATAATTTAACTCCGTAACAACAAGCAAACTTAAGTATACGGTTCTAGGGTGTGGCAAAGAGCAAAAATACAAAACAAGTCTATAATTTCGATACGATAATTATCGGATCTGGCCCCGCTGGTTCAACGGCAGCGGAGATACTAGCTCATGGCGGCCAGAAAGTAGCTGTGGTAGAGGCTGAGAGCTTCGGTGGGGAGTGTCTTAATTATGGGTGCGTTCCGACTAAATCAATGCTTTCTGCTGCTCACCTCTTTAGGGCAGTTAAAGCACAAAAAGCAATTACTAACTCTGGTCTACTTAAACTGAGGATCTCTAAATTGGTGGCACTTGCAGAATCTAATATCTCACACACTGGCGCAAAAGAGCTTGCCTCAGAACTTTCAAAATCTGGGGTGACAGTTCTAAAAGGGAGAGGGTATTTAATAAACTCAGGTGTCGTCGATGTGTCGGGTGAGAGCTATAGCGCCCGAAACATAATACTGGCCGGCGGAGGTGAAGTCTCAATACCGAACATCCCAGGGCTAGATGGGCTAGATTACTTTACCTACAAAAACTTCTTATCCAAAATTAAAGAAAAAGCCCCCAAATCGGTAACCATTATAGGTGGTGGAGCGGTTGGTTGCGAATATGCTCAAATCTTTATTGCATGCGGCATAAAAGTAAATATTATTGAGTGCGCAGAGCGGCTTATTTCGGATTGTGAGCCAGAGGCATCCGCGGCGCTAGATCGGAAGA
>JAUPUA010000085.1 GCA_030917805.1 Patescibacteria group bacterium | reverse complement strand
CCAGGCCCAACTCCAACTCCAGGCCCAACATTCTATATAGGTAACAAAGTTAGATCAAGAAATGGAGCTACTGGCGTTGTCACCGGATTTGCACCAGACGGAATGCCACTTGTTACGTACGACGGACCAGGTAAACCGGTTGCCAATACCAAGCCAGAGAACCTAACTAAGATCTAGCCAGCCATGAGAAGCCAACCCATCAGAACATCATACGATCAATTCCAAGACCCTATTGAGGGCCTAAGGACCGACCCGGACACCCACACGGCAGGCTCTACAGATACAGTTGACAACTTAGCCCGGGCGGCCATAGATGCAGCCTTCAGCCTAAAAGTCACACCTGGTCAATTTAATCTTGGAAACGAGATGTTTACTTCACAGCAGAGAGGTCAAAGCATAAGAGCTGGTGGCATAGCCGCAGAGGACGATCTGAGGATAGAAAGAAGCCAAATTATAAACGCCAAACTTGGTCTTAGCCCCCACCCTAACCAGGTAGAGATATCGGGTGATATATCAAAATGGCAAGGCGAGATATCAGCCAGACAAGCCTCAATCCCTTCAATGCAGTCAAGATTGCGGGATTTAGAAGCTGCACGCTTGGCACCAGGCGCTAGCCCCCTGGAAACGGAGGAGGAAATCAATCTTAAACAACAAGTTGCTTTATACGGAAAAAGAATAGATGAGCTTCAGCGGAACATTGTTAAAGCGACTGAAACCGAGAGCCCAACAACAGACCCCTTTACGGCTGCCAAGTTGAGACAAGAACAGGAGAGACTAGGTGGCATTCAGCCCAGAGCCCGAGACGCCCTCCGATATGAAATCCAGTCTCAAGGCATTTCGGGTTTCTTAAACCCTCGAGTATGGGCGGACGGCTTTAGGGCATTTAGAATGGTTCGTGCTGATAGAGGATTGGGAGCAAGAGCAGCAAGGAGGATTGATCGCGCTAGACTAAGAACAGGTGACCATACAATTCATGGGGCAGGAACAGAAAGACCTATCCGAGATAAGTTCATAAAGTCTAAAGATAAAAAGGATAATGAAAAGAGTACTGAGACTATTTACTCACGCATCGCTCAAGTAGGACAGGTAATTGAAATGGATAATGGTGAATTGTTGGTAGTTCAAGACGTTCAACCAGAAGTAGCCTACATAACGGCACCAGACGGAACAGAACAACTATTAATATACCCGGATGGCACACCGGTGGTAATGGATGACCTAGCAGATGCGCTGCTGAAGAAGACTGGATCTAAGCCTCAAGTAGCGCGCGTAACTGGATTAGGCCCAACCGGAAGGCCGCTGACTACGACTGTTGATTTAGATTCACCTGCATTGCTTGAATCTATACATAAAGGAGAGGAGTGGGTTACTCTCGGCCAGCTATTTGTACCAGAGGATGCGGAGCGACTACTTTTAGACGGTGTTAGTGAAGATCAGATTTCACCAGTATGTATACGGTTAAATGATCTAGTGTTCGGACTGGGTGGAGATCCTGCTCGAAGGGCAAAAATAAAGAGCGAGAAAGATAGAGTAGATATTCTTGAAACACATGTAGTATGGCAAAGAACTGTTCAGAAGCCCGGAGAACACACCCCCCCCGTATCTCTCGTTGAGGGAAGTATAAAAATCTTTGATGGGCATGATGGGCATTTTGTTAGACCGTTCACATATCCTGAACAGCGTAAACAATCATATTTGTCAGAGATAGAGACAAGTCGAGAGGCAGCAGGCAGAGCAGCCAGAGAAGCAGAACTGCGGCCTCCAAAAGGTGGGCTAAGAGATGATAGAAGAACATACTACAAAGGCCCTCAGAGAAGACGAAACTTCTGGGGATAAGCTGTTCAAACATATGCTAAACTTAACCATATATAACCAGTAGATATGGCTAATCACAAAGTACCCCAAGACGTAGAAACAGCCGATAAATTAGTCGGCTTCTTAAGCCTAAAACAGTTCTTGTTTGTTTTGGCTGGTTTTGGCTTAGGCTTCTTAGCCTTTAACTTTGCCAAGGTTAACTTTTTGCTAGCCATTCCATTTCTACCGTTCATCATCGTATTTCTGGTCCTTGGTCTATATCAACGCAAAGATCAGCCTGTCGAAGTCTTCCTGGCGGCCTGGCTGAAATATAAGTTTTCTCCAAAGGCAAGAGTCTGGAACCAAGAAGGCTACGAGCAACACGTTATAGTCACCGCACCAAAAAAAGAGATTATCGATTACACCAAGGGGATGACCACCCAAGATGTCTACGATAACTTTTCAGGTCTTGGTAACAAACTAGATACAAGAGGCTGGTCTACCAAAGGCGTCTCTAGCGCTACCTCAATCGATCTTGGTGTTCAAGATAGCGAAAGATTGATGAGTTTAGAATCTGTTAATGAACTAAAAAAGAAGTATGATAAAGAGCCCGAGCCACCCTATGATGTTTTTGATGCCAACAACTCACCAGTTGCCACCATAGTAGAGGTGGATGTTGATAAATCTGCCCAGCAACAAACCACCCAGGCCATGGACATTCTCAGCCACCCCGTTAGGCCAGCGGCTCAACCCCAGCACCCCGCACCACCACTGCCGTCGCAGCAAATAGCTCAAGTCGAGACTCTCACTACGGCTGAAATACCTATCTCATCAGTAGCAACTCAAGCGGCTCAAACCATTAATCTAGATCAAGGGGCAGAATTTAGCCTCCACTAAACCCCAATCTTATAACCCAAAGCTCTTTTTCTTCTTATCTAACCAATAATCAGACTGTCTAACAAGTAGCTTACGGTCAGTACTATCCTGCAGTAACGGCGGGATAGCCTCTTCGCTGTAAATTCCATTCTGGGAACCCTTAACCAAGATCACCATGCCTGCAACAAGTTTATTCTGCAAATAATTACCAGCTTTATATGGGTTAGCAAAATACTTAAACTTAATTCCATTTGTCGCCAGAACTGGCTTATAGTATATTTTTGCCAGCCTCCCGATAATCACAACTTCTTCCAACTTCTTCTTGTTTAGATGTATAGCTACCTGCGTATGAGCCTCTCTTTCCAAATCATCACTAAGTTCATTTATCCCACCAAGAACCGCAATCCTACGCCTAGTATTAAACTCATAAAGTAGATCTAGCGAGGCAATACTAACATTCGCACCGACATTGTTATAACTATCATCAATAATGATTGAGCCTTTTCTTCCAGCAATGAGCCTACCTCTACCAGCGGCCGGTTCTAAGCCCTCTAAAGATTTGATTGTTGCACCGACCTTAAACTCTAATATTTCGCTAATCACAAGAGCAGCAGAAATAATAAAACCAGAATGAAGATGTAAAAGCCTTGTAGCGACCCTGATCTCTTGACCACTCAACCTAACAAAAATCTCACGCTTAGTATTTAGTCCCACATCAATCAATCCGCCCGCCCTAACTGAGGCCAGGTTGGCACTAGCCGTCCCATACCACGATACATTGGCGGAGCTAGCCTCAATAATCTTCTGGTACTTCTTCGGGATTAAATCACGGCAAGCAAGAACCGATCTACTGTATTTTAGGACCTCCAGTTCCTCTCTCGCCACCAAATCAAACGATTTAAAATTAACCATGTGTTCTGGCGTAATTGCGACCAAAACGCAGATATCTAACTTCAAGAACTTACCCAGCTGCTTCATCTCTCCCGGCGTGTCGGTACCGACCTCCAAAACTACGTAATCATAATCTAAAGAGCTCTTTGAAGCCTTTCGAACCCTAAAGAATGCCCTACATATACTAACTGGGCTATGAACATCCGGATACTCTTCTTCTAATAATACAAATATTGATGCCAGAGGATCATTATACGCCCCATCGTGCGCGAGGACCCTCTTCCCAGAATCCCGCAAGACCTTTGATATCGCAAACTTAGTAGAGGTTTTGCCAACACTCCCAGAGACCCCAATAAGCTTTACTGCCTCATTCTTTTGAAGGTATCTCCTAACATATGGGCTACAGAAGGATATAAAAGTACGCTTCACATACTTTTTTAGACTAACTCTTATGGGTTCCAATAGTCTCATATACTCCTAATTAAACCACATCTGCACTTTCAGGGTTAGGCCAACCACTACCTTAATGTATGAACAAATAGCTCCCAAACTCGCCAGGTGAAACAGTACGATAAGTTACTCTTCCCCAGCTCGGATAGTTCATATCACTAACCTTCAGGCTTCCATCCTCATTAATTCCCTCTACAAAAGCAACATGTCCGGCACCCCCAATGTTTCTGTGCCACAAGACATCTCCAGCTCTTGGGTTTCCATCAACACCAAAACCCGCAGCCGCAGCATTTCTAGCCCACCTAACCGCATTTCCCATTCTATTTGGGATTGGTCTACCTATTTGAGCTCTTCTATTCGCAGCATGCCATGTACAATATCCACGGCTATAAGTATTCCCCCCACTAAAGGCAAAGCTTGAGGAAAAACCATATGAAGAAGTGGTACTACTAGAACCCCTATTTCTACCTGTACTAACCGTAGTTCTAGGGGTACCACTGGGAACAATTATCTGTGTACCTCCAGGAATATTAGTACTAATATCAATATCGTTAAAAAGAGCAATCTCTTCGGCAGAGGCGTTAGTAGAGTCGGCAATCTTCTTTGGGGTATCTCCATCTTTGGCTATCACTAAAACACCAGTAATTGGCAGAATCTTTAACTTAGTACCCGGTGCTACCAGGTCACCAGTTAGATTGTTAGCCCACCTAATAGTATCTGGGCTTATCACGTATCTCTCGGCAATACTTGGGATTGTGTCAGCTGCCATAGTAACGTACTCAGTTACTACTCTTAAGGAGCCCGATGAGGCTGTGGTTTGTGGCTTATCCACAATCTCACCCTGAATTGGGGCAACGGTCTTCTGTGTAAATAAAGTGTCCCTGTACTCATTAACATTACTCTCAACTAAGAGTCCAGACTCTTGCCCAACTACGGCTGCTAGATCAGCTGATTCTAAGTCTACATTAGAGACCTCTTCTGTTTCTTCGAAGGTCTTATTAAGTGCACTTAATGAAGATTGGCCTTTTGCCTCAATTAATCTTGAGCTTATAAAACTCTGCGAAGCAGGGGCGTCTTTAAGGGCTTCCGGCCTAGCACTAAGTGTGAACAAACCTAATACAGAAGTTGTCACCGCCACCCAAAAACCAATATAATAACGCTTGCTCTCAGAATAGTTAAGTCTAGCTTTAAGAGGCCTCAAAAGGTTGAGGCGTGATGGTCTATTGCTTTTGTCCTTTAGCAGGACTTTTCTTCTAATACGTATAGATCCCCCTTTTTTGCTATAGAATAAATCAAAATAAGCAAAGAGAATTTAAATCTTATAGTTTCAAAATATATGACAGATCTCTGAACAGTTCTTTTGAACACAAACCTGTAGCGAATTATTATAACAGTGCATAAGTAGTCAATCAAGCTTTTCCACCCTTTTTACACAAGTATTAACAGGTTGGACGATAGGGCTGTGTATAAACCTAAGCGTATACAAATATTACTCTACGTCTACCGCACAACGATTGTGGATAACTACTCTCTATTCAACTATACTTAACTATTAGTAAGTATTTAGGAGTAAGAGTACTATTCAAATCAATAAGCGAATTGGGCCTTTTTGGCGCCTTTCATATGTATTTGAGAGAGACCTCAATCCTTAAGATTAAATTGTGAGGGTAAGAAATGGATCAGCAAGACCTATCTCTTGTGTGGCAAGGTGTTTTAGAAGAGGTTCAAAAGGAACTCAGTGAAGCCAACTTTAAAACTTGGTTTCTATCGACCAGACTTGATACTATCGAAACCGACCCCGTCAAAGCCATCATAACTACCCCTAACAACTTTGTTAGCAAGAATCTCCAGGAACGCTACTCAGCGAAGATACTAAAACTTCTTCAAAAAAATTACCCTAGTAGTAGTGTTACCGAATTAGAATTTAAAGTTGCCGGAACAAAGAGAAGTAGTGCCAGAAAGAACACTGCTACGGGGAATGACCAACCAGATAACAGTAGGGCCGGTTACAGGTCAAACTCAAGATCTAGTTTTACAAGTTCCAGCTCCCAAAAAAAGCAAGATCCTCGGGGGATTGTTTTACCTATTAACCCTAAGTATACCTTCGGAAACTTCGTAGTAGGGAGCAGCAATGAGCTCGCATATACTGTTGCCCAAGCTATTGCCAAAGAACCTGGACAAAGATTCAACCCTTTATTTATATATGGCGGGGTCGGCCTCGGCAAAACTCACCTTATGCAAGCCGTAGCAAATGCTATTCTAGAGACCCATCCAGAAAAGAATGTTGTATACACCTCTACTCAAACCTACGTAAATGACTTCTTAGATAGTATTCGCAATAAAGCAACGAGCAACTTTATTGAAACCTATAATAATGCAGACGTTCTGGTGATTGATGATATTCAGTTTATTGCCGGAAAAGACAAGACTATGGAGGAGTTTTTTCACACTTTTAACATCCTTCATCAAAACAATAAGCAAATTATTCTTTCCGCAGATCAGCCGCCTCGCTCAATACCAACACTACCAGACAGGTTGCGCTCTAGATTTGAATGGGGCATGACTGTTGATGTTCAGTCCCCAGATTTCGAGACACGTTGTGCCATAATCCAATCTAAAGCTAAGGCTCAAAATGTAGAGTTGGATTATGAAAGCGTAGAATTCATTGCCTCCAATATTAAAAACAATATCCGTGAGTTAGAAGGTGCCATCAACCAAATTCTGGTACTCTGCCAAGTCCAAAACCTTAAACCAGACCTAGAGCTAGTTAAGAGTATTCTTAAATCCGCCACAAAAACGCCAAAACGCTTCACCTATCAGCACATTACGGCAGTCTGCTGTGAACACTTTGGGATTGAGGAAAGCGACGTACTAAGTGCAAGGAGAGATAAAGAAATAGCCCTCACTCGACAGATTGCAATGTACTTAATGAGGACAGAGCTAAAGCTATCACTCCCAAAGATAGCTAGTGCACTTGGCAGAAAAGACCACACCACAGCAATGCATTCTATCAATAAAATCACTAATAACCTCGACGAAGATTTCAACCTAAGACGGCATGTTGGCGCAATAAGGCAAAAACTTTACGAACAATAACAAACATTATGACCCTCATTTCAAAAACCTCCATGTCTATAACTATGTGCATAAGCTGTTCACAGTACATGTACAACTATCTACTTGTTCACACTTTCTACAACAGTAGTGTTGCTAAAAATGTTACAACTTCAAACCTTAAACACATAATTAGCACAGCGACTCCACAACACGCACCTTTAAGCGTCCCCGCTGTTAATCTTTACAGGGAAGGTAGCTTTACGCCCACACTTTACACACCTACTACTACTACTATATTTAATAGAATAGTAATTAGAACAAAATTCCCTTTTAACAAATTATTCCCACAAACATATACAATTAAGAATTAACTAAACCAATCAAAACCCTATGCTAAAAATCGAAGTAAACCGCCAATCTCTTTTAAACATTCTCCAAATAGAATCTAGGGGAGCCAATCAGCATGCTGACCTACCGATACTTAGCTCAGTTTTAATTCAAGCTGACAAAACAACAGCACTCCTTAAATTAACCTCAACCAATCTCAACCAAGCAATACTTTCTACTATAAAAGCTAACATTATCTCTGATGGAGTTATCGCCGTCCCCGCCAGAATAACTATAGATTTCCTATCCTCTATCTCTGATGAACTTGTTACCCTAGAAGAAGGCAAAAATCTTCGTCTTAAAATATCCACCAAGAATCATCAATCATCCATATATCTCCTTAATCCTGAGGATTACCCAAAAATACCTGAGGTCTCTAAAGCAGAAAGTATTAAACTAAATTGTAGCCAATTTAAAGAAGCCATCAGTGCTGTTGCCTTTGCGGCCAGTAAAGATGACACACGGCCAGTATTTTGTGGAGTAATGTTCTATACGGTGGATAGCTCCAGTCTTTATATGGTCTCTACAGACAGCTATAGGCTGGCAGAAAAGACAATCCCAATAGTCTCCGCTTCGCAAAATATTGAAGATATAATTATACCATCAGCCACAATCCAAGATCTATTAAAGATTATTCAGTCACAAGAGGTTGAATCAATCGAGCTTATAGCCGAGGTAGACCAAGTGAGCTTCATAATAGGTGATGTTACACTTATTAGCCGATTAATATCAGGTGAATATCCAGCATACAAGAACCTAATCCCCGCCAGTAGTGACATAAACTTTACGATCGATAGAGCAGAACTACTCCAAACCGTAAAGATCGCTGCACTTTTCGCTCGAGAATCTGCCGGAGCCATCTCACTTCAGGTTGAAAAAGAAGATCAGGTCCTTACGGTTAATTCTATTGCCAATCAAGTAGGCGAAAACCATTCCCAAATAGCCGTCTCTACAGATTCATCTGGCTCAATTAATCTTAACTCTCGATATCTGATTGATGCTCTAGGCTCTTTCGATTCAGATCTTTTGGACATCCGTTTTTCAAAAGGTCTTACTCCTTTTATTATCTCTGCAAATTCCGACAAGAAGTCTGCTCCTGTCCACCAGCATATTATTATGCCTATTAATACCTAGGAGTAACTTTCACCTCCAGTTTAGTAACCGATAAACTTTTTTGATTAATAACTCTCACTTTAGGTATAATATGAGGGACTTATTAAGGCTATGTTTATAACTATCCAAAGAGTAGCTATAAGGTCTGCTCAGGAGCCGCCAGATATATATGCAAAAGAATAAAACTAGATCTATAAAAAATAGAGGAGCCAGTATTATTAAAGGTGCAAGAGTTGGGGTTAAGAGCCGCACTCAAAGGATTAAGAAGTCCTCTACTTCTTTAAATTACAAGAACCTCTCCAGCCCAGTTGCTAGACTCAATTCAACTAGAAGGGGTCTTCTTAATCAGCGCTCAGCAACCAAGAGGGGGGGTATTGCTGGTTCTATCGGTAAACCACCAAAAGGTAGATTTAAAAAGGCTCTTTGGTACGCCCACCCCAAAAGGCTCTTCAAGTTTCTATTCAGCAGAGAAGGTTTAATCTTTAGTCTAAAGACGGCCGGGATAGGAATACTTATCTTCGGCCTATTCGTCTTCGGCCTATTTGCTTATTACAGAAAAGATCTTAATAAGCTTAAGCCAGAAGAAATTGCCGCCAGAATCCAAAATAGCGGCGTTAAGTATTACGATCGCACAGGTAAGGTACTCCTCTGGGAGCAAAAAGGCCAAAAAGACCGCACTGTAGTAGAAAGCGATAAAATCTCTGATAATATTAAGAACGCTACAATTGCTCTAGAAGACCGTAATTTCCAAAAACACAGAGGCTTTGATCCTAAAGGTCTTCTTCGTGCTGCTCTAAAAAATTCATCGAGCGGAAATGCTACATCTCAAGGTGGTTCAACCATCACTCAACAGCTTGTTAAAAATGAGCTTCTTACCACAGAAAAAAGTATTTCTCGTAAACTTAAAGAGCTAATTCTGGCGATAGAAGTCGAAAGAACGTATTCTAAAGATCAAATCTTAACCCTCTATCTTAACTCCAATAATTACGGAGGCACAGCTACTGGAATTGAAAGAGCCGCCCAGCGATATTTTGGGGACGGTAAGCATGCCTCAGATTTAACAATTAGTGAGTCTATTTTCTTGGCAGCCCTACCTCAAAGCCCATCGCGTTACGATCCATATAGAGACTCTTTTAAGCCAGATCTTCTAAAGGCTAGAATGAATGCAGCTCTAAAAGGCATGGTAGATCTTGGTTATATTTCTAAAGAAGAAGCCGAATCTATAGATACAACTGCGGTATTAGATCAAATTCAGCCCAAGGAACTTGCTCTAAAAGGGCAATACGATGATATTAAAGCTCCACACTTTGTTCTTGAGGTAGAGAAGCAGCTCGAGGAAAAGTTTGGTAATAAGGCTCTACAAACCAGTGGGTACAAGGTTATTACAACTCTAGATTGGGATATGCAACAAATTGCAGATGATTCTGTAGCAAAAGGTATGGCTACAATTGATAAGGGTGGAGGTGATAATGCCGCTCTAGTTTCTGTGGACGTCCAAACTGGACAGGTACTAGCTTATGTAGGTAGTAGAGATTTCCAATACGAAGGATTTGGACAATACAACGAAGCTGCAGAGCCTCGCCAACCAGGAAGTAGTATTAAACCATTTGCCTACGCTAAACTTATGCAGAGCAGCAGCTGGGGCCCTGGCAGCACTATTCTGGATACTCCAAAGACTTGGCCTGGCTTAGGTGGTAACGGTGAGCCTTACAGTCCAAACAACTTTGATAATAAGTTTAAAGGGCCTATGTCTATCAGAAAGGCTCACCGTTACCACCTAAGCCAGGCCAAGTCTTTG
>JAUPUA010000080.1 GCA_030917805.1 Patescibacteria group bacterium | reverse complement strand
CGTTATTCCACCGGTTGGAATCGGTAGAGCGCTGGTCGCCATCATAAACATGAATAGAATTGCAAAGGTTCTATCCCCAAAAACCTTATCTAAATCAACTAGAGTTTTATCTCCATCGCTGTTTAGCCAAATCTCTAGCTCACGGCTAAAATCTACCTTAGCTAATTCTTCTGCACTAATTCTTCGTTTACTCATATTATTGCTTACAATTCTAGCATTAATTATGTAGAATCCTCTTTTAAGGCCACCTTTTGCTTTTATAAAATGTGTTATGTCGCGCAAGTTACATTCATTTCGCCCTCTTTCTAATCAATCGCACTTTGTAACGGCTCTATGTATATTCTCACTGCTGGCGATATGGCAGGCAAAACTTAGTCAACTCTCAATTAGCCTAAGTTTTGATTATTATTGCTTTGCTCTAGCTATACTACTCACCCTTTTAATTATTAAGAAGGACTCTAAGTTATGTAGGCTAGCACTACTTTTGTTTATACCTCTTGCACTTTATGCTAATTCTTCTAAAGTCATGAGTTCGCTAAAAGCCTATGAGCCAATCTTCGGCCAAAAGGTTGAGTTAATAGGGACTGTTCAGGACGACGCTTCGTATAATGCTTACGGCGACTACGAGTTTAATATTACCAGGGTAAGCTTTGCTGATGATGACGATTTCTTGCCTGGCAGGATAAGAATTCGTACAAAACAGAACACGGCAGTCTATAGAGGAGATAGAGTGTTAGTATCTGGAACCATAAGACCTGCGCTGGGTTCTAGAATCGGATCGATCTCTTATTCTAGTATTGAAGTTTTGCAATCAAACCCATCAAGACTAGAGCAACTGCGTTTAAAGTTCTTCCAATCAGTGTATTCGAGTTTACCCGAACCTCATGCATCACTGGGGATTGGCTTTCTTGCCGGAGTGCGATCATCGATTCCAAAAGACTTCCAAGATCAGCTTTCTAGAGTCGGCCTAACTCATATAATCGCAGTTAGTGGCTACAACTTGACCATCCTAGTAATGGCAATCGGAAAACTCGGCAAAAGGTTATCCAAATATCAAAAGTTAGTCATATCACTCGGCTTAATATCTACCTTCTTGCTAATTACTGGATTTTCAGCAAGTATAGTCCGCGCTGCTATAGTCAGCTTAATTTCGCTATCCTGTGCTTTTTATGGAAGAAAGATATCTGCACTCAATATTATTTTAATTGCCGCCGCGATATCTGCAGCAATTAACCCTGTTTACCTCTGGGAAGATATCGGTTGGTGGCTAAGCTTCTTGGCATTCTCTGGGGTGCTAATCTTAGCTCCGATATTAGTCGAAAAGATCTATAAAGAAAAAGAACCAACCTTAATGTCAGGGATTGTGATAGAATCCTTCAGCGCCCAACTTGTTACCGCACCATTAATTGCTCACGTTTTTGGTAGTTTTTCTATAATCTCACTCCTTGCAAATGTTTTAGTTATCCCTTGGATTCCAGTTATAATGCTGCTTGTTTTTATATGCGGTGTAGTCGGTATGGTAATGCCAGATATTGCTCTTATCCTTGGAGTCTTGCCAAAAATTATTCTTACGCCAATTGTTATAATTATTGAAAAACTTGCAAGTTTAAATTGGGCTTCTGCCCAGCTTAAACTCAGTCAGTTCGGACTGGTCTTTATCTATGTGATGCTTATCGACTTTATTAAGCTTAGTTCACGAAAGAAAATAGAGCTCAAAGACTATATTTAAACTAGACTTTTAAGACGCTTTACGCTAGAATATTAAGTTGAAGTACAAATATTAAAAGATAATTAATAAGTTTTAGATTAAAGATAGATGGCTAAAAATACAGTACCAAAGAGACATACCTCCCATAGAAAGACTGGGCTTAGACGCTCACACCTTCGACTAACTCTAGCCAGAGCTGTTAATGGTAAGAGTCCAGTTAAAGCTTTTACTACTAAAAGAGAGAGCGGTAAGGCTCTAACTGCGAAGATTCGCAATAAGTAACTCTCTTTCTAGTCATTTTTATTTTTTTTCTTCTAGCTTCTAAAAGACCAAAAAATAAGGTAGAATTAAACTCTAGATATGGCGGCAAACCGGCACCTTGGCAGAATAGTGGCAATGCAGGCTCTTTACGAATACTTTGTAAGAAGTAGTCTTGAAGACCCTGGATTAGTACTCAGTGATATAACCGCTAGGGCACTTTCTGTACACAAGGATAATATCAAGGACACTGATTTTGTAAAGGCCGTAATATCTGGAGCAATAGAAAAGAAGGATGAGATAGATGGCACCTGGTTGCAGTTTGCAACTAACTGGCCACTTGAACAAATCCCGCTGGTAGAAGTATCTATTATTAGGCTTGCAGTATACGAGCTAATCTATCCGTATAAAGATGTTCCAGCTAAAGTTGCCATAGATGAAGCAGTAGAGCTTGCTAAGCAGTTCGGTGGCGATAATGCCGGAAAGTTTATTAACGGAGTATTAGGGAGCGTCTATAAGTTACTTTTTGAATCACAATCTGGACCCAAAGAAGTACTAAATAAAGTAAAGGAATAAATCTGAGGAATAAAATGTCACAAACAAACAATCATAAAGATAACAGCTCAAATCATAAGCCCTCTCCAGTAAAAGAGGATAAAGATGGCCAGAACACTCCCGAGAAAAAGCCTCAAGAACATCACCACAGAAGTTTAACCTCTCCACTAAAAAACATTGGTAGAATGGTCAAGAAGCCACTTATCAAAGAGGCAGTTAAAGAGGTAACATCTGGTGGGATAGTTTATAGGATTAACAAGTCAGGGGTAATTGAAGTTCTGCTTGCGCAAGATTCTAGAGATCGTTGGACAATCCCAAAAGGTCATGTAGAGCCTGGTGAAGTTACTAGCCAAACCGCAGAACGAGAGGTTCGCGAAGAAACCGACCTTCAAGAAATGAAGGTGCATGAGCATCTTGGTAAATCAACATTTCAATATCGCCGTCAGAATACTCTAGTCTTAATGACTATGCATATATTCTTAATCGAGGCCAAGGGCAACACTAATTCAGTTAGAAAAGTAGACCCTTGGATGAAGAGCATCGGTTGGTTTGAGTTCTCTACAGCACTGGACCTGATCGCATATGAGGCCATCGAGACACTTATGCTTGTAGGGCTGCGTAAAATCAGAGAAAGATCTCCAGGCGCTAAAATATCAGCATAAAATAAGATAATATGCCAAGGCAAAGTTTAAAACCAAAACCAATTTCTAGCTCAGATTCTGCAGACCAAATACTGGCCGATGAGCAAAAAGATCTAAGCAACTTATTTCAAGGGGTGGACATGCAAGTCTACCAAGACTTCTCTTTCCAAATAGTTGGCAAAAAGTTTACTAATTTAGGTTTGCTACTGAATGCCTTTACCCACAGGAGTTATGTTAACGAACATAAAAAGTCCAAGTTTAAGAATAACGAACGCCTCGAATACCTGGGTGATGCTGTTCTGGAACTTGCCGTAACTGAGTATCTATATCGAACTTTTCAAGATCAACCGGAGGGAGTTTTGACAGCTTGGCGTTCTGCATTAGTTCGAACGGAAAGCATTGGTGCAGTGGCAGACTCTTTAAAGATGGATTCGATGTTAAGGCTTAGTAAGGGTGAGAAACTTAATCTTGAACGCTCCCGCCTACAGATTCTAGCAAACACCTTTGAAGCGTTTACAGGCGCACTCTATCTAGAATTCGGTTTCGAAACAGCCAGAGACTTCATTTCTAAAAATCTTTTAACAAAGACAGAGACAATGATTCAAACAGAAAGCTGGCGTGATCCTAAATCTATTCTACAAGAGCTCGCCCAGGCTAAGTTTAGTGTTCCACCAGTCTATAGGGTTTTAGAAGAGTCAGGCCCAGATCACGATAAGGTCTTCACACTAGGAGCCTATGTCCGTAACAAGCTCTACGGCAAAGGAACAGGGCACAGTAAACAAACCGCTCAACAAAAAGCTGCCGAAGAAGCTATCGAAAAAATCGGTAATTAAACTTCCACAGTCTCTCCGTCGGGCTGGTTCAGGACAGTGATCCCAAACTCTTTGGTTCGATCTTTTAACCTTTGCTGGAAGTCTTCTCTGACTTCATCCTTGTAGTGCCAGTCGTGAATCGGAACAACAAACTTTGGTCTAAGTTTGATAACGATATCGATCGCATCAGTGATAGTTCCGTTGTACCAAGGACCAAAAATTGGTATAGCCAAGACTTCTGGCGACTCTTCCATCTCCATATTGTCTCCAGGGTGTAGGAACCTACTATCAAAGGTAACTCTAATATTGTCGAATATTGAGATGGTCTGGTCTAGGTGTGCATGTTCAGTTAAATCTATTGAAAAGAGCTCATGACTCTCGAGCCTTTCAAGCTCGATTCCATCAGATTTAAGCTTAGCTGAAACTACATCTGGACAAATTATCTTTGCACTTGAGTTCTTTAGTGCTAACTCTTTTATGGCCTCCGGAAAATAGTGATCACCATGCTCATGGGTTATAACTATGAAATCTAGACCTTCAAGATTCTTTAGTTCTTTAGAAAACTCAGCCCAGCTGAACTCACCTGGGTCAAAAAGCACCCTTGCTTTCTTATTTTCAATAAGTAGGCAAGAGTGCTTATATTTTGTAATCTTCATAAAATCAAAATTGGTGCGGGTGGAGAGAATCGAACTCTCATCGCCTGCTTGGAAGGCAGGCATATTAGCCATTATACGACACCCGCTACACTGTTATATTCTAGCATAAAACTAGGTATAGCTCAAAAATCACTGCTTCTGCTGAATATGCTAAACTTAAGTAATATGAAACTAAGAAAGTTAGATAATGCTGGCTATACAGTTCTAGAGTTACTAGCAGTCCTATTTATATTCACAACCATGGGAGTGCTCTTTTCATATGCCTTGCGCCAAAATGCCGCGGATTCTAGAGATGCCCAAAGAAAAAGAGATATTAGCGCCGTATATTTCCAGCTAGAATCTATCAAAACGGAAGCTGGTTACCCAGAAAAGATTACCCTAGAAAAGCTTGTTGGGATCGATCCTGAGGCCCTAACTGACACTAAAGGGATCAAGCTAGGTGAGTCCAATGCAGAATACCGTTATTACCCAGCGGACTGCAACTCTGGTCTTTGCAAAAGCTACGAACTAAAAGTTAACCTAGAAAAAGAAGCTGAATTCATCAAAAAAAGCGGCTCCAGCTAATAATAATTGTCAGTTTTGAAGATTACTTTAGTACGGATGCACAGTGGTGTAGGCTAGTATTTACTAAGGCACGTATGAACTTAACTATACACCTTAAGTAGCTGCCTTTTTGTTGTTAAGTTTAAGGCTACTCAGACTTTAAGCAATTGAATTAAAGTCAATATTAGTAAAGCTTAAGGTTAAGGGAGTATATAATTTATGGCACAAGAAAAAGTTGGATCTACGCTATGCGATCTAAGAGATTTGGACGAGCCTACAGAAGAACAGCTCGCTCAAATTGATTTATTGGATGATGAAGAAGCTATTGCTCTAGTTGGAATGGACATAACTAACGAGGAGCACACAACTGCTCTAAAAGCCACTTCTGTAGCCGATGGCTTAGGTTCAACTGCTGTTTCAGATGACCAAGATAATAATGAAAATGGTTGGCAGAATCTTAGTAACTGCCTAGGGGTAGATCCTGATCTGTTTTTTCCTGAAAGAGGCGCTTCTACGAGAGAGGCGAAAGAGGTCTGCAAAGGCTGCGTCGTAAGGGGTGACTGCCTAGAGTATGCACTTTCAAATGGAGAGAAGTTCGGTATCTGGGGAGGGTTAAGTGAACGTGAAAGACGAAGAATTCGCAAACAAAGGGCTGTTGCTAGACGCTCAACCTTAGGTTCTACAAACTCTGAGCTGGTGAAGCCTTAGTGCTTGCTGGCAAAAAAATGGATTAAAACTGTCCTAGCTAGAGTACTAGATACAGAGGCGGTGATATAATAAAAGATATGCACACACATTCAGCAACTAAGAATAAATTGAAATCGAACTTCATTATATTGATGCTCCTAGCATTTACGGCACTTATTGGCTGGCTCTATTACCAATACACAGGTAGCTCAACGGCAATCATAACAGCAGTAAGCTTTGGGGCAGTATACGCCCTAATTAGCTACTTTACTGCATCTAAAATTGCCCTTAAAGTTAATAGAGCAAAGCCAATATCTAAAAAAGATTTCCCACAAGTCTACAGAATTGTAGAAGAGCTAACAAAAGAGGCAAAACTACCAATGCCAAAGCTCTATATAGTTAATGATCCAGCTGCAAATGCTTTTGCAACAGGAAGATCTCCAGAACATGCCCATGTCGCAGTTACTAGCGGGGTATTAGAAGTTCTAAACGAAGACGAACTAAAGGCAGTTCTTTCCCACGAGATATCCCATGTTAAGAACTATGATATTCGCTTAATGATGGTCGTATTTGCTTGCATTACATCACTTAACTTAATTATAGATTTCTTTCTTCGTTCAATAATCTTTGGAGACGACGAAAGAGGCGGATTTCTGAGCTATATTCTAATTTCAATTATTTCCTCTTTCGTAGGATTGATGATTCAGGCCGCAATCTCTCGCCAGCGCGAATACGCCGCAGATCTTTCTGGATCAGAATTAACCAAGAACCCAAAACAGCTCGCCAGTGCTTTACGCAAAATCAGCACTAAGGGTTCAAATCTTAAAGTTCAATCATCGGCTACCGCACATTTATTTTTAGATAATCCACTTAGAGGCTCAAGGCTTGCTAAGCTCTTTTCGACACATCCTCCGATGGAACAAAGAATTAAAGTTCTCGAAAGCCTTTAGATGTCTACTAGTTCTTCAACACCAAAACTTGGCCAGCACTGGCTAAAAGATCCTAAGATTCTGCAAACAATTGCAGACTATGCAGATATAAGTTCTGATGATTTTGTTATAGAAATTGGCCCAGGGCTAGGAACTCTGACATCCAAACTACTTAAGTCTGGTGCAGAAGTCCTAGCAGTAGAATACGACCCAGATCTTGCTAAAAATCTGATTGGGAGCTTTCCGAATAAGCCTACCCTAAAAGTCCAGAACTCAGATATCCGAACTTTTAACTTTACCGAACTCAAGCCTGGCTATAAACTTGTAACTAACCTGCCATACTACATCTCCGGAATATTCTTCAGAATCTTAATTGATACCGAAAACAAGCCCTCTGTCGCTGTTGTTTTAGTTCAACAAGAGGTTGCCCAGAAGATGGCTGAATCTCCAGAACTCGGCTCCAGCAACAAGCTAGCAATGCTAGCGGCTTATTATTATCGAACTGAGCTGGGCATTAAGGTCTCGGCCAAATCTTTCTCACCCCCTCCAAAAGTAACCTCACAGGTTATAATTCTGACACCTCGAGAAGAGCCACTCTTCCCGCAACTGAACTTTAAAGATTATTCCAGATTTGTTAAGTTTGCTTTCTCTTCGCCCAGAAAAACTTTAGAGAACAACTTTGCAGCCGGACTCCATCTTCCAAAGTCAGACATTTCAGAGCTTTTGAAGCCTCTAGACTTAAACCTAGAAACTAGAGCAGAACAGCTGAATATGGAGCAGTGGAGCGAGCTCTTCGATATTCTATCTAAACTTAAGTAGACTCTGTTCATTGGCTGATATAATCAAATAGATATGCGTGCAATCTTTAAGATCCTTAAGTTCTCTGGCCATTTGTGGCGATACTATCTTGTTATCGCACTCTTAAGTTTAACTGTTGCCGTACTTGGCCAAGCAATGCCTCTTATAACTAGAGAGCTTATTGATGGGTTCACATCAGGAAGCCTTGGTAGAAACTCCGCTCTATTCTTGGTTTTTGGAATATTTATAGCTGATATCCTGCAAACACTTCTCAACAATGTAAATGGATATTATGGAGATCAACTCAGCCTGAGGATTAATATATTCTTGTCAGATAAGTTCTATGAAAAGATTCTTAAACTTCCTCAAGGATACTTCGATCAAGAACTAACCGGAACAATTGTCTCTAAGCTTAATCGCTCTACTAATGGTTTAGCGACTTTTATGCAGGCATTCTCGAATAACTTCTTAGGGTTTATCGCCACAACTATTCTTTCACTCTTTTTCATATTTAGTATCAGCTGGGTCGTGGGTCTTGTTCTTCTTTCTCTCTACCCTTTTTATATTCTTATGACGGTTAAAAGCTCTGGAACTTGGCAAAATTATGAAAACCAAAAAAACTTCTTGAAAGATACTGCAGCAGGAAGATTCCAAGAGTCTATCTCTAACATTAAAACGATCAAAAGTTTCACATCTGAAAATTATGAACATAAGTATTTCAATGATACTTTAAATCAGCTTGTACCAATTAATAAAAAACAAAGCTTTTTTTGGAACAGAAAAGATTCCGAGAGAAAAATCTTAGTAAATATTATCTTTGGTTTTGTTTTTATAGCAATTGTTCAGCAGCTTTACTCTGGTTCAATAACAATCGGAGATTCTGTTGCACTAATTCAGTTCTCGCTTCTTGTAAGAATTCCAATCTTTATGATCTCATTCCTAGTTAGTCAACTTCAGGCAGCAACCTCAAGTTCTAAAGATTACTTCATAACCTTAGATCAGGTTGAAGAAGATAGATCTGCCACTAAGCTTATCGATGATGTCAAAGGAGAAATCCAATTCAAAGATGTTGAGTTCTCGTATAAACAAGGCGAATCTGTTTTTAGTAATATCAACTTCTTAGTTAAGCCTGGTCAAAAAGTAGCTTTGGTCGGAGAATCAGGACAAGGTAAATCTACTCTTGCCCATCTTCTACTTAAACTCTACAGTCCAACTTCTGGTGAAATCTTAATTGATGGCTTAAACTTAACAGAGCTAGATACACTATCTTTAAGAAGACAGATTGGCTTAGTTCTGCAAGAGCCAGCACTTTTTTCTGGAACAATAGCCGAGAACATTGCTTACGCTAATCCCAAAGCTTCTAAAAAAGAGATCGAAGCTGCTGCAAAAGCTGCTAATGCCCACGACTTTATATCTAAGTTTAAAGACGGCTATAAATCATTTATTGGCGAGCGCGGAGTTAAGCTTAGCGGAGGACAAAAACAACGTGTAGCCATTGCCAGAACTATTCTTAAGGATGCTCCAATCTTAATCTTAGACGAGGCAACCAGTTCTTTGGACTCAAAAGCAGAAAGAGAAGTTCAAATAGCTCTAGAGAACTTAATGAAAGGCAAAACAACTTTAATAATTGCTCACAGACTTTCAACAATCTCTGGTGCAGACATTATAGTTACTTTAAAAGATGGTAAGGTAGATGAGGTTGGAAGCCCGAGGGAACTAGCTAAAACTAACGGAGTCTACGCAGAACTTCTTAAACTTCAAAATTCAGGAACAAAACAAGCTAAAAAGAAGCTAGAGAAGTTTGACATTGGCTAAACAAGATCTTGCGCAGTCTTTATAGAAATTTGGAAGATCAATTGTATCTAGCTCATTAAGACTCAACCAGGCAAACTCAGAGTGCTCAAAGCTAAGCTTAGGCTCAAACTCTTCATCTACAAAATATGCAAAGCAAAAACGTTCTGCTGGCTTGCCATCTCGCATCTTAGATTGACTATCGACCAACCTAAGCTTAGTAGGCTCTACCTCGTATCCAGCCTCCTCTAAACATTCTCTAGCGGCAGCATTATCAAGGCTCTCTCCAGGGTCTGTGGCGCCACCAGGAACGTCCCAACGATGTGGGTGGTAAATAACCCAGCGCGATCTTTTTAGAACCAAAACCTTTGGTCCACAAATAATCACAACCTTACAAATCGTCTTTTTATCCTGCACTTACTAACCTTTTATGTTTAAAACTTTCTTATATGTTTCAGAGCTTGTCTGTCCTTTTACCTTTGTGCCACTCTTAAGAGATCTATATTTTATTTTTAGTATTTTGTATCTTCTCTTATCATCAATTTTCAACATACTTTTATGAAGAAGCATATTGGTATGAACATCTGGAGACTTAGGATCTGCCAGTGTTAAATCTATATTCCAAACCTCTTTTCTGTAAGGGATGGTAAGTCCTATCCAAATTGTAACTCCTCTGTCATCTCTTGGATAGTTAACATAGTCCACCATAGAGATACGACTAACTTGAGAGATCGCCGATACTAAATCCATTACTCTTGCTCTGTCTTTTATAGTTAACTGACTAGTTAAGATGGCTATATCTATATCTCTATCTACCATAGTCCCATATACAAAACTTCCACCGATGTCTAGCTTTCCGAGTCGAGATAGCTTATTGAGTATATCTAGTTCTTTAAGTAGCTCTTTTCCTTCAGCCTGAAGTTCATTATTCAATTCAACTATATTCTTAAGTCTCATGATAATAATTCTAACAGTTCATTCTCGTCGATAATTCTAGTCCCAAACTTTTCGGCTTTTTTTAGTTTAGATTCTCCGACACTTCCTCCAGCCACTAAATAAGTAGTACCTTTTCCTACAGAACTTTGGAAGGTTCCGCCAAGCTCTCGAATTCTATCTGCAGCCTCTTCGCGGCTCATTCCTGTAATACTTCCCGTGATCACAAAGCTTAATCCCTCGAGCTTTCCACCACTCACTTGATTAACTTCTTCTGGCTGAACTCCAAGTTCTTTAAACTTATCTAAAAGTTCAATATTTTCTAGCTCTCTGAACCAGGTAAAGATGCTTTCTGCCACAACCTCGCCAATTCCTTCAACCTCTAACAAATCTTCTAAACTTGCTAAGCTTAAGTTCTCTAAACTCTTAAACTTTTCTGCAAGATCAATCGCGGTTTGCGCCCCAACTTGCCGTATTCCTAGAGCAAAAATGAACTTAGGTAAAGTGGGCTGCTTCTTTCTGGCAATTGAATCAATAAGCTTCTGGGCAGAAATCTCAGCAAACCTTTCTAAACTTAAGACCTGCTTGAAAGTTAGAGAATACAAATCTGCTGGATCTTTAATCAATTCAGAATCAAGCAGCGCCTCAACATTCTTTTCTCCCAGGCCATCAATGTCCATTGCAGCCCTACTAGCAAAGTGCTGAATCCTTCTACTGACTCTCGCAGGGCAAGAGTTGTTAGGGCAACGCCAGACGGCTTCGTCTTCTTTAAACTTAATTAGTTTAGTACCGCACTCTGGGCATTTAGCAGGGAAGGCAAACTTCTTTTCAACGCCAGTTCTAAGTTCGACCAAACTCCTAATTACGGCAGGAATAATGTCTCCGGCCTTCTCAACGATAACCGTATCGCCAACTCTCACATCTTTTCTTTCAATTTCGCTGGCGTTATGCAGAGTTGCCATGCTTACGGTTGATCCTGCTAAGTTCACGGGTTCTAGAATTGCGACTGGAGTTGCGGCACCGGTTCTGCCAATACTGACAAAGATGTCTTTAATCTTTGTAGTACCTTGTTCTGCTGGATACTTAAAAGCCACTGCACCACGCGGAGCCTTTCCTACAACTCCCAAATCTCTATAGGCCTCTCTATCATTAACCTTTATAACAAAGCCATCTGTATTAAACTTTAACTCCTCGCGTTTTTGGTTCCAGACTTCAATGTACTTCTCTAAATCATCAACATCTTTAAAGACTTGCTCGAGTCCAGAGGTTCTAAGGCCTAAAGATTTCAGGTTTTTGTAAACCTTATCGTGGCTAGTATCAAAACCGTCATGTATTAAATCATATGCAAAAAAGGTTAGCGGTCTAGATGCAACGAGTTTAGGGTCAAGTTGTCTGATAGTTCCAGCGGCAAGGTTTCTTGGGTTTGCATAAACCTTCTCACCCCTCTTCTCAAGATCTTTATTTAGCTTATTAAAAGCCTCTTTAAAAATTACGATCTCACCCCTAACTTCAGTTCTGCCTTTTAAAAATTCCTCGGGAGCTTTAAGTTTAAGGGGGACGCTCCCAATAGTCTTAATGTTTGACGTCACGTCCTCTCCGACAAAACTATCACCACGTGTTGCGCCTCTAACTAAAATTCCATCTTCGTAAACCAAGGAGCAGGCGAGTCCATCAAGCTTAATATCTGAGAAGAACTCAAGTTCTTTTCCACCCATTAGCTTCTCAATCCGCTTAACCCAAGCTTCAATATCACTTCTTTCAAAAACGTCGTTTAAGCTTAGCATCCGAGTTGCATGCTGAACTTTTTTGAAACCTTTTGCAACTTCACCAGGAATTGTCTGAGTAGGCGAATCAGGTGTAACAAGTTCTGGATGTTCTGCTTCGAGTTCAGCGAGCTCATGCTTGAGTGAATCAGCCGCAGCCTCACTCATCGTACTCTCATCCAAAACATGGTAATGATAACGATAATCGTTAATAAGTTCTCGGAGCTTCTCAGCTCTTTTTGCAGAAGATTGTTTATTCATTGATACCTTTAAGTTTAGCAAAAAATTTAAGAGAGTCGTCTCGCCCCAGTCTCTTGAGCTGCGGTTCTAATACTTACGAAGAATCTTCTTTCCTCGCCTCTAGGTAGAAGTATCGCCCCATCTTCAACCTCTAGCGAAGGACCAGCCTGTGTGGGCTCAAAGCAAATAAACCTTGATGGGTCATCAGACCACGTAACAGTAGTCATTAGGTCTGATTCGACGTAATTGGTATTCTTGCCCAATATGAACTTCTCTTTGAAGGTAGGCCGTTCACCTCTGAGTTCAGCTTCTGAATTAATCTTTGTAGCAATAAACGCCTCTCCCGGCTCGCTTGGCTTGTAGAGTGCCATAACCTGATTTGGGTTGGTCTCTCCATCAACTTTAAAATAAGGGTGAAACCCTGGTGCGATACGTTCTACCCTCTTTCCATCTTCGTTTTTTATGCATAGCTCTGCTCGTAGGGCTCTACGATTCATAATCGCATACTCGAGTGTGTGTCTTAACCCTTCAGAAGCACTGCCTATATCTGGCATCCATTCAAGTATTACTCCCATCTCAGACCTACCAGCACGAGCGTTCATAATTGGTACTCTGGAGTTTACTGGGCTCCATTCGGATACTCTGGCTAAGCCGTGTTGAGGCTCTCTTACGGCACCAAACCAATGTGAGCATGCATGCATACCTCCTCTATTACCATCTCTGTTAAGCAGTACTTCGTGGTCGCTAAATCCAAATTTAGTTACGATAGCACCCGTAGTATCTACAGTAGCTCCAACACCAGGAGCGTCTTCTCCTGCGCCAATTCTAATCAATTCTCCCATAATGTACCTACTATTATACCACTTATTGCTTTGAATACTGTGGACAGCCATATAATAATTGACTTATAGATATTAATTATGCTAATATAACCTGTATAAACAATATAATTATGGAATTACCAACAGATCTACAAACTTATAAAACAACATTTTATCAATGGGAAAAGCTTGGTGGCCAAGAAGTGGATCCTTTACTTACTCCAATCGTAGAGACTGCTCGTAGTAATGCGGTTGGCATAATGACAGACCTCGATCCTTCTGTTTGCCGTAGTTTTAGAGATATGTCTATAACACCTTCTGATAAGAAACAGCAATTGCTAAGTCAATTAGAAGAAATAGTGAGACTAAGTAATGGATTATTGGATCTAGAAGATGAAGAGTCTCAGCGTCAAGCCATTGAGGCACAATATCCTACCTATGCTGATGAGGATGTGTTGTTTGCTCAAGCCTATTCTTTTGTACATGGACTTACCCATTCTTTTATACTCGGATTTACTAGTACGGCTAGCGGTAAATATATCGACGAAGTTACTAATTCAGAATCAGCACCTGATGCTCCAGAAGTGCAAGAAGTTGAATTAACTCCACCAACAAGTTATGAAGACAAGGTTCTGCAACCATCAAAGCCTGAATACAAAGGCGATACCGATCTTATCTCTGTTAAAGAAGCTCTTTATATAATAGGCACATTAGTCGGTCGAGGGGATAGGGTTAAAAGTATACGTGAAGATGGAGTCAATATACCAAGTGAAGAAGACCTTCAGGATCTATGGTATCAGCTCAAAGAACAATTGTCGCCAGAAGAAAGAGAGGATGTAGAGTTCTTGTTCTCAGGGGAAAGAAATGAGATGAAGGACGGTATAGTAAGAGCAGAGAGACAGGCAGCTGCTGATAAAATAATTCAGATAATTAAATCTGACGAAATATATCAGCAATATGGCTACCTACTAACTAATTATGACGATGACCCTAGATCTTGGATGTTGGATTTTTTGGCCGGGATAAGTCCGAGTCAGATTCTATATATGTATGAACTTCTGAGTAAAGTTGCCGATCCAACTGTTCAGATAGTGAATATGGCCGGTAGGGTTGTTGATCAAGCGATATTAACAACTGAGAGTGAACCTAGCCTTCCTGAACTACAGACTGAAGAGTCAGAGCACCTAAGCATTCAAGACAAACGGTCAGAGAATCGGGATGAATTAATTGCGCACTCAATTACAAATGTAACTGGTTTTTATGAGATACTTGGTTTAGACCAAAGTAAACCCTTAAGTTCTACCGAATTACAAAGATTGAATATTATTACATATGCTCAAATTTCAAAAGCTAAATCAGTCAGGGGTCTACTAAGTGAAGGAGCTTGTAGGTCTGGGCGTAAAGCAAGATTTACACTTACCGACGTCATAGCGTTAGCCGTATACTCTGCTAATCCCCATTATTTTAGCAAGTTAGAAGGTGTAAGCCGAGAAGATCAGCAAGCAATTAGAAGTACTCGTCCGCGTGAGCTTAAAAAAGCGATATCTCAAGCTATGTGCGAACACCAAGCTAAGAATAATTAAAGATCTAGGTATTAATCCGTTCTTTGGCGGCATCTAATAGTCGTAAATAGAGTTTATACATCATCACATGAATAAGTGGTAGTGCGACTAAAAAGAATAAATCTAAACTTAAATTAGCAAATCTTGGTAGGTAAGTTACAAGAAGAAGTAATACCACGATGTAGCTCGCGAATATAAATAAAATAAAGATGAGCAGGTTTCTCACGACCTCCAATCTTCTTTGGCTAACCATAATCCTAACTGCCTGCATAGTCTTCATCGGATAAACACCAGGTAGGGTTATTGCATAAAGCGAGATTAAAGCAGTTGGAATGAAGTACAGGGTTAGCAATGCTGAACCAATAAGTGTCCCTAGCGCAGTAAACTTTTCTAGATTACCAATAAATAACTCTCGGCTGGTCCCAATATTATAGATAACTGCTACGGCCGTTAGTGGGATTAGCTGCACTGCCACTAGGCTAATGTTCAAAAAGAACGGGATTAAATTACCGGTACCGTCGTAGAGTGCATCTCTAGCTCTAAGTTTGATGTCTTTGTGTAGATTGCGAATGGCATAAATGAACACTAAGCTGAAGATTATTGCCAGAAAGAACTGTGCCCACCGTGCAAAATCTGTCGCCCCAGATCTGTAGGTAAACAAGGCACCGGTCATCACCTTCAACTTATCTAGGTTACCAGGCTGGCTGCCAGCTTCTTTAGCCTCTTTGATCAAGGCTGGAAGATCAATATTGGGGGTAGCATAAGCTAAAACAAAATAAGAGGCAATATAAAAGAACATTATTATTGCAAACGTCTTCCAATGCTCACCCAGGAATCTGAAGCTATCGGCAATAATCTTCGAAGTCTTCTCGACTTTTGGTCTTTTTTGTCTCTTTTCTAGCTTGAAGGATTTAGGTGAGCCAGGGATCTTCCTGCTCGCGCTCTTTCGCTTAAGCTTATAGGTAACTGAACTGGGCAGATCCTTTAGGAAAGTAGTAATTTTAGTAGTATCAAACCTCCGCGCACTACCCCTATTCTGTCCATAATCCCCACTCACGGAACCACCACGTACGCTTTTTATAACAGGAGCTTTAGAGTCTGGACGAGTTTTATTGGGCTCTTTACCCATCTTCTTTTTAAGATTTTGTACCGCTTTTTTATCTGCCATCTATTAACTTTAAATTTTAACATAAAAGGCTTAAGTGGTTCGGCGCTGTTATAATAGTAGTAATGATTATCAAAAAGAAAACTATTTGGCAGAAATTGCCCAAACCCTTTTTTGCACTGGCCCCAATGGAGGCAGTAACAGATACGGTCTTTCGCCGCGTTGTTATAAAAGCTGGTCGTCCAGACCTCTTCTTCACTGAGTTCACCAATGCTGAAGGCTGGAACTCTAAGGAAGGCAACCATGCCGTTGGGCGCCGTCTTAAATTCCGCCCAGAAGAAAAGCCTCTTATTGCTCAGATTTGGAGCTCTAGCCCAGAAAACGTCGCTGAAATGTCTATAGATCTCAAAAAGATGGGCTTTGATGGGATTGATCTTAATATGGGTTGTCCTGTTAAAACTGCCACTAAACATGCCTCTGGTTCTGCGCTAATCCGAGATCCCGAACTTGCAGGAAGGATGATTCAAGCCGCAAAAGCTGGAGGCCTTCCAGTTTCTGTTAAAACTCGCTTAGGTTATTCAAAACTAGAAGAATGGCCAGAGTGGCTGGGGTTCTTACTCAAACAAGACATCGTCGCTCTAACTATTCACGCCAGAACCAAAAAAGAGATGTCTAAGGTCCCAGCACATCACGAGCTCTTTTCAAACATCGTTAGGCTTAGAGACAAGCTTGCTCCAAAAACCCTAATTATTGGCAACGGAGATATCCTAACCCGGCAACAAGGGCAAGATCTAATAGACGAACACAGCCTAGACGGCGTCATGATCGGCCGCGGAATCTTCCAAAACATCTTCTGCTTCCAAGACTTACCAAAGCAGGGCACTAAAGAGGAGTTAATTGAAATGCTTAAGTATCATCTAGACTTATTTGAAGAAGAGCTCAAGGATCACCCAGAAAAGAAGTACGATCCTCTAAAACGCTTCTTCAAAATCTACATCCGCGACTTCGACGGCGCTTCCGACTTACGAGTTAAGCTTATGGAGTGCAAAAGCTTGGAGGAAGTTAGAGCATTTTTAAGCTAACATTGACCTGAACCTCTATTAATGTTATCATAGCATTATGATAAATTCTCCTGAATCAAACGGGCTTAAGTCAATCGACAAAGCAAACGACGTATATGAAGCCACTGGACTGTGGTGGGCAGGAACGATTGATCGTACACCAGAACTCAACTTCCCACTTACAGCGCCTATAGCTGATCTCACTGAACTAGATTTCATTATGGAGTCAAAGAATCGGCAGAGAGCTTTAATCTAAGAGGAGGTGAGGCCTCTATTAGGTGAATTTGCCTCGAACCTAACACTACTTTTGAAAGAGCAAAGGTTACCGTATTCCCTAAGTATAACGACCCACCCAGATCTTATAATTAATATGGCGGCAACTCTTTCCGGAATGCCCAGAGATCTTTTAGGTATATTGCCTATGGCTAAATCTAGAATTAGAAGTGGTGGGGTGCTTTTAGTAAATATACCCGACCCCACGGTCGACCTTGGCTACATTCAAGCATGGCCCTCGCAATCTACTCAACTCCATCTGGCATAAAGCCTTTAGGGTGCTCAAAGCCAGCCTCCCATTTAGTATCTTTTCCATAACCCAAATCTTTATTAAGTTTAGTACTGGCATTTCTAAGATGTAGGGGGACGGGTTTATCAGGGTATCTTTTAGCTAGATCCATCGCCTCATTCATCTTATCGGTCACTTCTCTAGACTTCTTTGCTTTACTCAAAACATACGCACAGTGAAATAACGGGTAGTTGGCCTCCGGATAACCAAGCCTTTCAACTGCTAGAAAAGTGGAGGTTGCTAGGTTTAGCGCTCCATTCCCAACGATTCCAATATCCTCACTTGCGAAGATTAACATTCTGCGGGCAATAAACTTAGGGTCCTCGCCCGCATTTATCATTCTGGACATGTAATAAAGGGCTGCCCTAGGATCACTTCCACGCATACTCTTTATGAATGCTGATATCAGTGCATAATGATTCTCTCCAAGCTTATCGTACTGTGGAGCAGATTTCTGAGCAGCTTCAAAAACAACCTTTTTAGTAATCTTTCTACTAAGTTTTGAGGCGATTTCTAGAGTATTTAGAGCACTTCTGGCATCCCCACTACTTAGCTCTGCAATAAGATCCAGTGCATCTGGTTCAATCTTCGCTTTAAAATCCTTTTGGGTAACAGCAATATATAAGATCTCTAAAACATCTTCTTTTGCGTGCTGATTCAAAACAATCACTTTAGATCTGCTTAAAAGTGGAGTTATAACTTCAAAACTAGGATTCTCTGTGGTGGCTCCAATTAAATTGAGCAGCCCAGACTCTACATAAGGCAATAAAGAGTCTTGCTGGGCTTTATTAAACCTATGGATCTCATCTAAAAACAGAATCGTTTTACGACCATCTTCCAAATTCTTTTTAGCAATCTCTACAGCCTCAGTTATATCTTTTTTGCCAGAACTCACTGCGCTGAGTTCTATAAAGTGCTCATCGTTGCTTTCAGCAATAATTCTAGCTAAAGTCGTTTTACCAGAACCAGGGGGACCCCATAAGATTAAGTTTACAATTAAACCCTCTTTTAAGATTTTAGAAATTAAGCTATTCTCACCAACCAAGTGCTTTTGCCCAACAAAACTAGCCAAATCTTTTGGCCGCATCTTTTGAGCTAGTGGCTCATCAATAATCTTCTCTTCCCTCATTAACCCCAATTATATCTCACTACAAATATTGACTTTATAGTAATTGCAATGTTATAATAAATAAGAATTATGACTAAAATAGGAATGACTCCAGACCAATCTGTTATGTGGTCTTTTGAAGGGACTGATAGGGGCGTTTTACTATTGCCGGAACAACCCGATCCAGAAGTAGTTAACCTTTTGTTTGGTGTGAACCCCGGTTTAAGTTTAGAGTTAGTTGGTGAAGGTCGTAGAGAGACTGGTGCAGCTAAAGTCTATAGGTATGGACACTATGCATTACGTGTAACTGAGGGCACTGATATGCCAAGCCATACCGGTCTGGGCTGGTTAACTGCCAACTTATCTCTCTCGGTTGCACTAGAGTTTGCCCAAACTCCAGTGGGTTTCACGGATGTAGTAAGAACACCCGTTTATCTAGGTGCCCTAAGTAGCACAAACGGTAACATAGTGGTAATGAGCTACGAAGGAAAAGGCCGAAGCCATGATGCTCCCAAGAGCCTACTAGACGAGGTTGATCAGCATTGTGAAGCCGCCTTTAGCAGTATGTTCCCGGGCCACAGTCTTTATATGGATTCTGCTGCGGATAACATCTTAGTTGGTCCTGATGATGTAGTGAAACTAGATGTTCAACCTATGATGGGTTTTGTTCTATAGGATATATGCAGTACCCACCTAACCAACCGCGTTATGGCTAACGTTTACCACATCCTGCAAATCTTCTAGCGCATCGATTATCTTTTCTAGCTTTGTACTGGCTTCTTCGTCAATTTCTACAGTGTTTTTAGGCTGGTAACTTAGTTCAGCACTTTCGGTTTCTAAGCCAGCATTATTGAGCTTCTTTCTAACATTATGTAGCTCTTTTGGTTCGGTAAAGGCAACGATTATTTCTTCTTCCTCGTTAGCGTCAATTACGCCAGCTTCTAAGACCTCCAAGAGTGCATCTTCTCCAGATGCCTTAACAATAATTACACCTTTTCGTTCAAACTGAAAAGCAACGCTTCCTCCTTCGGCAATGCTTCCGCCGAACTTAGAGAATGCGTGCTTAACTTCTGGGTAGGTTCTATTCTTATTATCGGTTGCGCATTCAACCATTACGGCAACTCCGGCTGGCCCGTAGCCTTCGTATAAGATCTCCTCTAGCTGAGCCGCATCCTTGTCCGCCACACGCCTAACAGCTCGTTCAATGTTGCTTAGCGGCATATTCGCAGATTTTGCTTTTTCAATTGCCGCAGCCAGTCCTGGATTAGTGGACGGATCTGACCCCGCTCTTGCCGCCATGGCAAGCTGGTTACCAATTCTCGTAAAAAGAGCGCCTCTTTTAGAGTCTTTTACATCTTTTTGGCGCTTAATTGTCGCCCACTTGCTATGTCCTGACATAAAATATTATCCAACTATTTTAACACAGCCGAACATTTCATTATTAAAGGGTTACTATTTCTTAACTTTTACTTTGCTACGTTTAGTAAAGTTCTTAACTGCTTGAGTAAGCAATTTAGCGGCAAAAGCTGGGGCAACAGTATTTTTAACTCCGTGCATAAAGTCCTGTGCATCTTTTACGGTTGATTCTGCCTGAGCCCCAATCTTTTTGGCAGCCTTTGCTAGTTTGTATGCATATAGCAAAATAATAATTCCGAGAATCAAAAAGATTGCTAAGAATGAACTAAGAATAATCACTAAGATATTGAATGCTGTTTCCATATCTATATTTTAGCACAAACAGCGCACTCTGTTGTAAAATATAAGAAGAGTATAAAAATGGATTAAATAAAAGAGGTCGCTAAGGCTAAACACAAGTTAGAGGCTGAGCTAAAAAGCTTGGACGACAAGTCTCGTATCCTAAAATCACCCACCCTGAAATCGCTTTATGAACTTTTACCAAAAGCTGCTGAAGATCAAAAGAAGGATCTAGGTCAAGCTATAAATAAGCTTAAAGTTGAAGTTAACTCTTGGGTTACCTCTAATGCAGATGATGATTTAAGATCTAATGACACTAAAAATCTACAATTAGATGTCACGGCCCCATTTGATGTTAATGCCAAGAAGCCAGAATTTCTAAAAGCAGAGCAAGGAAGTATCCATCCAATCTCAAAAGAGATAGAAAAAGTTTCAGAAATATTCAACTCAATTGGTTTTGAGATCTTTGAATCACGCAATCTCGATGATGCTTGGCACATGTTTACATCGCTCAACTTTCCAGAGGATCATCCAGCTCGAGATGACTACGATACTTTTGTAACTGAAGCAGAAGAAGGCGAAGAGCTAGTCGCCCCTGCACATACCTCTACAATGCAAAGCCGGATACTCAGCCTAAGAAAAGGCGATCTCAAAGAAGGTCGACCGATTGCTGCTGCAGTACCTGATCGATGTTACCGCAATGAAGATGTTGATGCACGCCACGAACACACTTTTTATCAGGTCGAAGGGATCTATGTGGACGAGAATGTAAATGTCGGCAATCTTATTGCAACCCTTAAAACTTTCCTCTCGGCATATTACGGCAAAGAAGTAGAGACCAGAATAAACCCCTTCTACTTTCCGTTCACAGAGCCTAGCTTTGAATTCGCCCTTTCGTGCCCATTCTGCGAAAAAGAAGGCTGTCACATCTGCTCGCAGTCAGGCTGGATAGAGCTTTTAGGTTGTGGAATGATCCACCCAAATGTTTTAGAAATGGCGGGAATCGACAGTAAAAAGTATTCTGGCTTCGCCTTTGGTTGTGGAATCGAACGTCTAATAATGATGAAATATGGGGTAGAGGACGTCCGCCTCTTCCATTCTGCTAAGCTTAAGTTCCTAAAACAATTTTAAATCTATGAAGTATTCATTTAAACTAGGCCAACAAAACTCTACAGAAGATCTTTCTAGGATTCTTAAGCTTAGTAGTTCTGAGCTTGCCGAAAAACTGAACTCTCAAATTGGGGCTTTTGACGAGATCATCGACTGGGGGGCAAGGTATAAAGGAGTGTACGTTGCTAGAATTTCTAAGATAACTAAACATCCAGACGCCGATAAACTTAATATCTGCTTAATTGATGATGGCGGAGCAGCTAAAGATGTAGAGCGCGATCAAGATGGACTAATCCAGGTGGTTTGTGGGGCTCCAAACGCTAGAGAAGGCCTTATTGTCGCGTGGATATCACCAGGCTCTACTGTTCCATCAACATGTGATGACAAAGAGCCCTTTGTTCTTTCTAAAATTAAGCTTAGAGGAGTCGAGAGCAACGGAATGCTAGGTTCTGAAAAAGAGCTAAGCTTAAGCTACGATCATGGAGGAATTCTAGAAATCAAAGAAGGTGAGGTTGAGTTAGAACTCCTAAAGCCAGGCACACCATTTAAAAAACTCTACAATCTGGAGGACATCATTGTCGACTTCGAAAACAAGATGTTTACTCATCGTCCAGATTGCTTCGGACATCTTGGAATCGCCCGCGAAGTTGCTGGAATTCAGGGCATCAACTTTAAATCTCCAGAGTGGTACAAGAACTTTAAGCCCAAAGTACCAAAGGGAGAGTCTAGACTTAAATTAGAGCTCGATAATCAAATTCCAGAACTCGTTCCTCGCTACAGTGCAGTTTGCATCGAAGGCGTCAAAATAGAAACCAGCCCAATCTGGCTCAAAGCCTATCTAACACGACTTGGCATCCGCCCAATCAATAACATCGTTGATATCACCAACTATATGATGATATTAACTGGCCAACCTCTACATGCTTTTGATTACGACAAGATCAAATCTTCCAAGATATTGGTCAGATCTGCTAAAAAAGATGAAAACATTAAAATCCTAAATGGAAAAAGCATTAAGCTGAGCAAGGCTGATATTGTAATTACCAACGGAAAAGATCCGATTGCAATCGGTGGGGTAATGGGCGGCGCAAACTCTGAGGTAGACGAGTCGACTACGAATATCGTTTTAGAATCTGCAACTTTCAATATGTACGCAATTCGTAGAACCTCCATGCGTCACGGAATCTTTACCGATGCTGTTACTCGCTACACAAAAGGTCAGCCAGAAGCTCCTACTCTAACTGTATTGCTAAAAGCTGTGCAAATGATTCAAGAGCTCATTCCAGAGGCAAAGAGTGGAGAAGTACTTGATCAACAAAAAGAGGAGTTTGAGTATGATCACTTAACTATCAAAGTAGAAAAAATAAACAAGATACTCGGCCTTAAGCTTAGCCGTGAGCAAATCTCTGATATTCTGAATTATGTAGAGATATATTCTCACGATATGCTTGATGAAGTTTGCGTAACTCCACCGTTCTGGCGAAAAGATCTCGAAATTGATGAAGACATTATCGAAGAAGTCGGACGCCTCTATGGCTACAACAAAATAGAGGCCGAACTACCAACCAGAAGAGTCGCTCCAG
>JAUPUA010000078.1 GCA_030917805.1 Patescibacteria group bacterium | reverse complement strand
CAATTTAAATCTGGGGGTGCTATTAGTCTAGCCAGACAAATTACTTCTGGTCAGCTTAGTAACGGTAGCTTGCTTGAAGCTGCCAGAAAGGCTGGATTTGATGATTCTACCGTTGCAAGTTTGCAGAGATTAGGTGAAGCGAAAGGTCAATCCGTTGACGCGGACATGGACACACTTATTGCAGATTTTTTAAACACTGGCGATGACAGCGCCTTGCTCGATTATGTAGAGGATAAGCGTGTGGGGTTGGCTGACATTTCAGATACTGCGGAAATGCGCAGGGGTATTAATGCGCTTGAATCCTATGCCCAGGCTGCAAGAGATTTAAGCTTAAGGGCACGCTTCTGGGAAGCCGCAAAGTTAGGCACAGAGAGTGCAACCGACAGAGGCTTATTAGAAGCCTTCCGTGTACTTGAAGAGTTCCAGCCAGTTTTACCTGGCGACGATAAAGTTAAGAAGGATCTCATAGTCTCAGGCTTAAAGCTAAGAAGAGACAACTTCTTGTTGGCTACTTACCAAAGTATTAGCGGTGATACTATTGATTATGAACTTGCCGCCAAGCTACTAAAAGGCATAGAGCAAACAACGGTACAGCTTGGAGACGCAGAGAGCTTTGGAAGAACTCTACAAACAATAGCAGAAAGTGCTTATTCTGCAGAGATTACCAGTGTATTCGGTGATTTACTAAGTCGAGTACAGCTCGACAGAACAGCTTTAGATGAGCTAAGAAAAGCTTTAAGTGAGGTTAAGTTACGGCCTCCAGTAGGAGATATCGACTTTATTGATAAATTTACGGAAGCAAGAGAAAGTTTTGAATCTATACTTACTGAGATAGAAAACTTAGCGCTACAAAGAGAAATAGTGGAGATCAAAAAGCGTTTCGTTGATGACCCCGACATATCAAGTGTTGTTGATGACATAATTGATTTACCAGAAGGAGGTGTTATTAATGATGCACTGAGACAAGAGTTGATTAATGAGCTAAGCTTTTTAACTAGTGCACGTAAAGGCTTAGATTCAAGAAAGTTTGAGGATCTTACAAGCTTAGCCGTAAGAGGAATTCGTAGAGCTAGAGGTCAATCTGAAAGATTAGGCTTAGATTTAACTAAGGCGCCTGAAAAACGAAATATAAGGGCTGTTAGCGGTGTAGTGAGAAGGTTCAAAGGATCAATAGTGCCACTATTTGAGACTATAAGGGGCGGCTCAGATGGTTCGAAAGTACTAAAATACATATCTCCAGCAGGCACAAGATCCGATTTTGTACAGAACATTGAGAGGCTTGAAGAACAAAGAGCACTTAGTGAAACAGAGCGAGCTTATCTGGAGTCGGTTGAGCTCCTATCCATATTCAACCCCCACCTTGTAGCACTCGCACGCGAACGTCCAGAGTTGACCTCTTTGTATCTGGAACAATACTTTAAAGAGCTAGACCGCACTACACGCGAAGCCTTAGAAGAGGATATCTATGTGCCACTTGTGCAAATTGGACTTGGACCGAATGGCGTAGCTTCTGCTGGTGAACTTAACCGTAGCAACCCAGAACTTGCGGAACAAACTCTGTATATTGATGCTGCGGAGCTACCGGGTGGGCCGTTTGGGCAAGTTAAAGGGCTCGGCTGGTCTCTTAATAGCGCGAATAGCATAGGTCGGTCGACTAACGTTTTGCCCGACCAAACAGATTCTGAGGCTGCTAGTGCTGCTGTCCGTTCGTTTGGTAGCCCCCTAGTTATGTATCCAGGAGAACGCAGAAGGGGCGAGGATACGAGAGCGGGTAGTATTAACTCTTCCGTAGATTACCTACTGAACCCAGATAACGTATCTACAACTAGGTATCCAGATAACGCAGATTTAGCACGGGTTCTCCAACTACAAGCGGCCATGCTTACAGACCATCTCTTGCTATCTACGCGGGTCACAAAAGTTGAGCCAATCGATGATGATCGGCCAGGGAATAAACGTGTAACTTTGGAGTATCAAACTGAAACCGGAGAAACTATTGTGAAAACGATTCGTACAGACGGAATAATTATTTCCAGCGGTTTGGGTGAGCCAAATTATGGCATTAACCTTCCTGGCTCAAGAGCGGAGCAGATACTAAATAGTAGTGCCAACACCGAAACGGCAGATGGATTCCCAATTCTTACTGATACACTAGGTGCTTTTGAGGTTTTGTCTTCACCCGAAACGGAAGAACAGGTTGCCCCTCAAGGGACTGTGGTCATATATGGTGGGGGTAACTCAGCTGACGTCTTGATCGAATATCTTGGCAGACAATTTGAGAGTGGTAACCCTGCTCTTGATGGGGTAGAGAAAGTCTATGTAATCACTGGAGCTCCCCTAAGTGCCCGTCCTCGTTATGCTGCGATTAACGACCTAAAGGCGCGAGGTGGTAAACAAAACTTCCTCCAAATAATTGATGCCAGAGTGGCAGACGTATCTTTGAGCGGTGACAGGGCGATATTGTTAGACCAGGCAGGAAACCCAATAACAACAGTAATAAATGGACAGGACGCACCTATTATGGGAGACCACATAATAGCCGCGTCGGGCTTCCGTCCGGAGCTAGACGAAGTATTTGCCCCACTTTTGAGCGAAGGAGAAAGCCTTGATCGTAGACGAGGAACTGAATCTATCGTTCTGCCTACAAACCCAAGCGTTAGCGTCGGTGATGTTTTGGCTTCCGACCCTGACGTTATATTAGTCGGTACTGCTTCAAGGGATGGTTTTGGCTCTAACGACAAGGTTCTGCAATTGCCTAAAAGTGCTTCAGTTGCACTACGGAATAATGGAGTTGAGAATGCTGTAGCTATTGGTTTTAGAACGCCGGATACGAGAGCAGCAGTTCGCCTTAGATTCGGAGACTGGTCAAGGCAAAAAGGAGAGCTGAAGTCGAAAGCCAAAGAGAAGAGAATTATTAATTCAGAGTTAGGTGTAGATCCAAGTGAGTCGAGAGAGGTGGTGATTGGTGCCCTCCCAGCAACAAGAAGAACCGTACCCGCTGATGCGGACACCTTAACTGCACTACTACTTGATGAACTTAACGGTATTGAACTTGCAAATAGAGCCCAATCCAGCTACGGACTTACTATCGCTCTCGGGCAGGGTAGTTTGATCGTAAGACCAGACAGTTACAGTGTGCCTGCAGAGCTGCTAGACTATGTTGCTACAGCAGCAAGTGATCCATACTTCCAGGCTTACGCACTCAAAGCAATAAGAACACGACGCTCATCAAGAGGCAAAATTACTATAGAGCTTTCATTTAGCAACGGAAAACTAAGGCTGAGGGATAAGCCCGACAGCGGAGCAACAAGGACATATGCAGAAGTTACTTAAGCAAATCTCTGAGGATGTCTGTATAGAATTTGGTCAGTGAAAGATTTTGGTGGGGGCGGTAGGATTTGAACCTACGACCAATCAGTTATGAGCCGACTGCTCTAACCCCTGAGCTACGCCCCCAACAGTTTTAGATTATATCTCAATTACCACTGTTTTTTGAAGCTTAAGGTCTTTTTAATGTAGTATTAGATAGATATGCAAGGTAGTAGGCTCTATAAGAAGATGATCTCTCTTGCCCTATCGATCTTATTGATTGGGTTGGGTATATTTGCCTGGAATAATAAATGGGAGATCCATGATAGGTGGGTAGCGAAATCCTACAAAGAGACTGTTGATTCTTCTGAAGTCTTAAGTAATTTGAATTTAACCGGAAGAGGCGAGCTAGTATTTAAGGCTAGTCTTACGGAGGTTGATGATAAGAACAACTTTAAAGAAAGGTGCCCTGTTGAGAGGTTTGAAGAGGCAAATGTTCTGGGATGTTATTCCGCTCGAAGGATCTATGTATTAAAGGTGGATGAACCGAGGCTAGCTGGAGTTGAAGAGGTAACGGCTGCACACGAGCTTTTTCATGCTCAGTTCGAGAGGATGAGCGGCGGCAAGAAAGCCGATTTGAAACAGAAGTTAGCTACCCTTAGAAAGGGTGTGACTGATACGGAAGTAAACAATTTAATTGAAAGCTACAGATCCAATTTAGGTGAAGGAGAAGAACTTTATAACGAGATCTTTGCAATCTACGGGACTCAACTTGATAGTGTGGGTGAAGAACTGGAGAATATCTATAGCGAGTACTTTAAGAATAGGTCTGGAATAGTAGCGAGATATAAGGCTTATAGCTCTGAATTTAGCAATATACAACAAAAGATAGAAGCTTATGATGCTGAGCTTGCCGAATTGAAATCTGAGAAGGATTCTTTAGAGGCCGAGGCCCAAGCCTTGAGTGAAGAACTAAATACAGAAAAGTTGGAGCTTGATAATCTTAGCTCTGGTGATAGTGTGGAACAATACCAAGCTTCTGCTGAAGAATATAATAGAAAAGTTGGAGTTTATAACTCTAAGGTTGAAAGAATTCGAGAGATTATTGATGAGTATAACGCTTTAGTAGAAGTTAGAAATCAAGAAGCTCTATCGGCCAAGAACCTAACCGACACTTTAAACGCAAACGTAGAATCGATTTAGTCGCTACAGAGTTCCTCATGTTCTGAGTCATCTCCACTTTGATTAAAATTTTCTCTTCGAGATGCTTCGGCAAGTTGGGCAGCCCTCATCTCTGGAGGGACCACTCCGGTATCCTGACTTACACAGTCTTTAGCACTGGCGCCTAGCCTATTAGCAGTAGACATAGCTACTTTTAGCTCTGGTTTCTGGGCAGCAGTTATCTCCCAACCAGACTGCACCAGATCGTCTGGCTTATCAGGCTTGTCAATCTCCTCGATTAATGTTGAGCCAGGAATTTGACGACTATGCCCATTACCAGGTCCTGAACATCTACTCTTTAGTGTGCCCATAATAAAAGTTTTAATTAATAAACATTTTTTTGTTTAGATGTGCATAGTATATGCCTAATTGCAATTAATTGCAATACTAGAAGATGCGGTGGCCTTTATTTTTTCACTCTTCCCTGTTATAATAAGTCGTACAACTAAAAAGTTATTAAGGTCTACGGATCAAAAGGAAAAAAAGAATTAATGCCAATTATTAAATCTGCAAAGAAGCGAGCTAGACAAGCAAAGGTTCGTGAAGCTAGAAACAGAATTACTAAAAAGAACATGCGTGAGGCTATTAAAGCTCTACGGGAGGATGCTGCAAATGGTGGAAAGAATGCTGCTCAGCTTTTTAAGAAGGCTCAAAGTACTATTGATACTGCCGTAAAGAAGAATATTCTGCACAAGAACAATGGTTCTCGAAAGAAGGCTAGATTGAATGCCGAACTTAAAAGGCTTGGATTTAATCCTCAGGGTGCTAAGTCTGCCCAACCTAAAGCTGCGGCAAAGCCAGTAGCAAAGAAAGCTGCTGTTAAAAAAGTTGCTTCAAAACCAAAGACAACTACCGCGGCAAAGAAAGCTCCAGCAAAAAAGACTGCTGCTAAGAAATAGTTACTAGGTTTACCGTAGCCTGAATAGAAGACCGAATTCGTTCGGTCTTTTTGGTATACTTTTTTTAGTTAATAAAACATTTTCACATATGACAGTCCCAACGAGCAAACAACTGCCCTATTTCAGTAAAAAGCGAAATTTAAGATATTTGTTTAACTTTATAGCATTTGTGATCTTAATAACGATTGTCTCCAGAGTAGGTGATAACATAAGCTGGAGTGATCTTACGTATATATGGCTAGTTGGGTTCTTAACGATGCTCGAATACATCTTTATATTTCTCCCTATTTATATTAACTGGGTTCGGAAATCAGGAAGATTTGTTTTCTTTAGACAGGCCTATGGACTTCAACGAGTTTTGACACCGCTCGGTAAAGAGCCTTTCGCCTACCATGCTAAACCATATGGGGTGTTTGCGTCGTATATATTATGGGTAATAATCTGGTTAGGGATTATGTTGTTTCTATTTATGCCTACCTTAGCGATACTCAGCACTGTGTTCGGAATCGGGAACAACTATTAAATTTCCTTAAGGATTTAGTCTTGAAGCATGCCTCCGCTTTGGTGGGACCAAAGCTTTTTGTAGAGTGGTGAGATCTTAAGTAATTCATCATGCGGACCCTGGGACACAACTTTCCCCTTTTCTATAACCAGAATTCTATCCATCTTTTGGATAGTTGAAAGACGGTGTGCGACTACTACAGTAGTTCTGCCCTTCATAAGTT
>JAUPUA010000067.1 GCA_030917805.1 Patescibacteria group bacterium | reverse complement strand
GCATGCTGGACTTTTCGGCTATTTCGGATTGGGTTAGGCCTAAGCCTTCTCGTGCAGCAAGAAGCTTCGCTCCTAATGCCACTCTTGCCTTATTGTAATCGCTGTTTGTCATATTAAACTTACTATACCATTGATATACCCTATATCTCTAGAGTGAAGTGTCTCCAAATAACACCTTGCTCGACCTATCGCCAATGAGGAACGGCCTGTCATAGGTACATATGTCACCAACTTCAGTAAACTTTCCAACAATAATACAGCTAGGCATATCTATTTCTAGTTCTCTATATAGCCAGTAAGCTTCATAATCTCTGGACATAATCAACTTTCCTTCGTGTTCATACAGGACTAGTTCTGGGGTTTTACGCTCATAGAGCAGAGTCTCAAAGTTTTCTCTATATTCATCGTCAATAGTCGGCTTAAAGTCATAGCGTGGATGAATTATCGACATGTGGACAGCTGCTCTCTGGGCTGTATGCCAGCCATGTTTTGCCATATACATCAAGTTTATAAAACGCTCGTCAGCGTAGAAACGAAGCACTTGCCCGTCTTCTATTGGTTCAGGGTAGTCCCAGGGTACAAAAAAGCCGGTTGGACCTCTACTTGTAACCTTATTAGCAATACTTTTAAGTTTGTTTAAAGTTGGCCTCATAGCTATTAGTCCTCGTTTATATAACCAATTGTCCTACCGAGCAAACATATTAGCAAGCTCTAGCTTTTTCTAAGAGATATTTCTGACCCAAATCCGTTTCGCTCATGCTTGCTATCTACATCGCTTTAGTGTTTGCTAAAGGTGTAATTACTCTAGTAACTAGGGAGTTAATCAAGGTTTTGGTGGGAGATGGGAATTCAATGGAGCACTCAATCCTAGACACGCTAATCAACGGATCGGCTTGGTATGCCCGTGATCATGGGTTAAGTCCTGCCTGGACACTAATATTAGTTGTTGGTGTCCTATTCCTAGAAATTTCAATTGTTTATCTACTGCTCCGTATTATTCACTTTTTAGCTATCAACTCCAGGACATTCTTATCTTGGGTACTCCGTAAACTCGGCGCGGCAAAAGAAACCGATGAGTATATTTGCTTGCAGCTTACGTTCCCGGCTCGCACTCAAAAGTCTGCCTATGCCACTGAGCAACTCTATTTACTACTTAAAAGCATGTCTCAATCTCGGGGATTCCTCGAAACACTGGCAGCCCCGAAGAAAACCTACTCTTTAGAACTTGCCTCAAATATGAAGGATGGTATCCGCTATATTATCCGTCTGCCAAGCTCAGAAATAGAAACAGTTAGCCAGACATTACTATCTTTTATGTCAGGTCTAAAGATTAAGCCTGTCAAAGACTATTTATCTGCTCTCACCGGCACTTCAGTCGGCGTAATTGAGCTAAACCTCGGATTCGACTATGTATTGCCCTTAAAAGAGCTTAAAGTCCTCGGAGAGCATGATCCAATTGCATATATCACAGGGAATATGAGAAAACTTGGGAGTAAAGACGTTGTTGCTTTGCAAGCAGTTGTAACACCCGTTTACGGGAACACTCATCCAGGTGTATCACGTAGAATCCGTAGTATCCGTCACCGCATAGCTTTAAACAAGGAGATAGCATCTAAACTAACTGCTCGAAATATATCTATTGGCAGCGTACTCTTAAAAGCATTTGTTATACCGTTTAAAATTACGACAACTCTCTTTACGACTTTCTTTGAAGTATTAAGTGCCGTTAACCGTAATGACATCCCAGATAAGTGGAAAGCCAAGGCCGACAAGCGCGATTCATCCGATCCATACGAAAGCGATATTAATAGCAGTGTTAAGCAGAAACTAGACCTACAGCTGTTTGAAGTATCTCTGAGGTTGCTGGTAGCTTCAGATAACCCTAAAGACCTTCCTCGGCGACTTGACGCTCTAATCTCCTCTTTTGAGCCGTTTAGCACTAACCAACAAAAACTCATAGTTAGTCGTCCTGGAATGCTTAGCAAGGGCGATAAAATAATAGAGCGATTTAAGGATAGAACGTTGACTCCACATATCTTAAACCAGCCGACTATTCTCTCAAGTTCAGAGCTAGCAGACATCTACCACTTCCCAGATACCAACAACACTAAGACTGAAGATTTAATTAGTAGTAAGAGCAAAGAGCTGCCTGTACCACTCAACCAAAAAGCTAGTAATACCGATTTTGATGTTGTAATGGGCACCAATACTTTTGATGGTAGTTCTCAAGATATTGGCATGACACTTAAACAACGGCAAAAACATACCTACATTATTGGTAAGACTGGTACCGGTAAAACTACCATGCTTATTAACTCCATCTACCAGGATATGGTGAACGGTAAAGGCCTGGCAGTACTTGACCCGCATGGTGATATGTTCCGCGAATTACTTAGAATGGTGCCTAAAAATCGACTAAAAGACGTCGTCGTATTTGATCCTTCTGACCGTGAATATCCAGTGGGCTTGAATATATTAGACCCCGGTATTGAATTTACAGACGAAGATGACAAACATGAATGGATAACCAGCTCAGTACTATCTGTTTTTGCAAAGTTAGCCGATGAGCATCAATGGGGGCCTCGCATGGAACATATTCTGCGCAACACCACATTAACCGCCCTGCAGACTGAAAAACCAAGTCTCTATACCTTGCAAAGACTGCTCACTGACAAAAAGTACCAAAAAGAAGTCGCTAAAAACCTCGACGATCCAATCCTGAAGCAATTCTGGGACAAGGAGTTTAAACTGATGGGCACTATGCAAATGTCGAGTGCCACAGCACCTTTAACTCATAGGCTTGGGCATTTTATATCCTCAAAGATGTCACGGCATATCTTGCTGCAAGAAACCAGCACTCTCAGGATTGCTGACATTATGAATCAAGAAAAGATATTACTGGTCAATCTTTCCAAAGGAGATATTGGTGAAGACCAAAGTTTCTTCTTTGGCACCATTCTGACTTCGTTTATCTGGATGGCAGCCTACCAGCGAACCAAGATAGCTGAAAAAGATAGAAAAGATTTCTTCATCTATGTAGATGAATTCCAAAACTTCGCCACTCCGCAGTTTGGAGATATTACCAGCGAAGGTAGGAAATTCCATGTGTCACTAATAGTCTCGCATCAATCCGTAGCACAGATTAAAGATAAAGATTTACTGAAAGTTATAGCTGGTAATGCTGCGACTATGATTTCCCTGAAGGTTGGTTCCGAGGACGAGAACTTTATATTGCCGTATATGAAGCCTGAAGTTGAAAAGGGAGATATAGTGAATCTTGCGCCGTATAGCTTTTATATGAAGGTGTCTGGTGATGAATCTGAGGATGCATTTTCTGGAGTAACCGTGCCGTTAAGTATTATAGGTAACGAAGAGACATTTAATGAAGTTATTGAGACCAGCAGAAAAACACATGGGGTCAGAAAGAGTGTTGTTGAAGTCTATTTAAAGGGGCTACTCGGCCAAGAGACAGGAGCGAGGAAGGAAGCTCCGGCCAAAAATACTACGCCAGCGAAGAATAGTAAAAGAACAAGTACTGCCAAAATCCACAAGATCTAATCCCCTAGTTTAGGTGTCTTTGCTTGAAGAATGCATATGCAACTAACCCAAGACCAGATAATCCAGCTAGAATATTGAAGATCTGTGATGAAGACTTTATGCCGGTATTAGGGGCACGAGCACCGCCTGCTGCTGGGCTAGTTGTTGCAGTACCACAAACAGCTCCTTCATATTCGTATGCTCCGACAGAAGGGCATGTGCTGGCTCTGGCTACTCCGCGTGCATCAGTGGAGATACCGAGGACAGAGCCTCCAGAAGCTATGGCTGGACTCCCGGCCAAAAGCGCACGGGTGGGGACTGAACCACCGTTGTTTTGGAGAAGACCGAGGGTTGGGAG
>JAUPUA010000074.1 GCA_030917805.1 Patescibacteria group bacterium | reverse complement strand
AATAAACTTATAAGTAGCATTTTAGCAGAGAACGAGCGGGGAAGTCAACGGGTATGGTTCAACCTAAAATCTCTTGTCTTGATTTTAACAAATGATAATTTTACTTATGCTTATTGACTATAGGTACTTTGAGCGTATAATCTGAATTACAAAATATTAAATAACTGAGGTAAAACGAGTTATGGGTGACAAGAATTTAGGTCTATTAACACTAGTACTTGTGATTGTGGGGGCCTTAAACTGGGGTCTAGTTGGAGCCTTTGACTATGATCTAGTTGTAGAGCTTGCTGATCTTGTTTTTAGCGGTCAAGCACTAGAAAACGTAGTACGAGTTGTTTACGCAGTAGTAGGTTTAGCTGGTGTTTACCAACTTGTTGATCTTGTTAACTCTAAGAAGTAATTCTTAAGCTTAACTAAGATTTAATTGAAGGCGGTTTAATCCGCCTTCTTTTTATTCTTAGCTAGCATCATCTTTTTATATTCGCTAGCGTTCATCCAGGATTTATGGTCTTTCACGCGTTCCGGAAAGAGTACACCCTTAAGGTGATCCGTTTCGTGCTGGAATACATGAGCGACTAATCCATCTAAATCCTCATTATGTTCTTCGGCATATTCATCCAGCCAAGTAGCACGAATTCTTTTATACCTTAATGCTTTCGCGAATATAGGTGACTGCACTGATGAGAGACTCATGCAACCTTCCCACATCTCTTCCTGTTTACCTAGACCTTCATAGGAAGGGTTAATGATAACCTGATTGAACTCCTTTGAGTTTGGTCGTGAAGGTGTTCTCTTAATGTAAATCACAGATAAGGCTATCGGCCTTCCAACTTGAGGGGCTGCTATTCCTACGCCGTATTTCTTAACAGAAACCGTATAGCGCATGTCAGCGATCAACTGCTGTGTCTCTTCGCTTTTTATTTCATCTTTTGAGAGTTGGGAGGACTTATTCTGCAGGATCGGGTTTCCGAATTCTGTTCTTTTTAAGATCTTTGGTTCCCGCAAACTCATCCTACTTACCTTCTATGTACTGGCGGATCATAAGGGCGGCAGTGGCGCCTTCTCCGGTTGCAGAGGCTATTTGCATGGTCGCACCTGAGCGGCAATCTCCTGAGGCGAATACTCCTGGAACATTAGTCATTAACCCCAAATCTGTTTTAACAAACTTGAACTCATCTAGCTCAACTTCTGAGCCTTCAAGGAACTGAGTGTTTGGGATTAGACCGATAAATTCGAAGACTCCATCGCACTCAAAGAGCTTCTCTTTGCCTTCTGAAATAGTTTTTATACCCGTAACTTGACCGTCTTTACCAATGATTTCTTTAGGTGCGGTATTAAAGTGGACTTTTATCTTGCCAGATTTAATGTATTCATCCAATTCTTCTATTAAGACCTCCGATGCCTTGAGCTTATCTGAGCGGACTAGAATCTCTATTTCCTTTGCAAAACGCGTTAAGAAGATCCCTTCTTGGATGGCTGAGTTTCCTCCGCCAACAACAACCAACTTTTTATCTCTGTAAAAAGCTCCATCGCAAGTGGCGCACCAGTGGACTCCTTTACCCCAGAACTCTTTTTCGCCAGGTATACCGAGCTCTCGATAATGAGTACCCGTTGCTATAAGTACTGCACGAGCTGAGAAAGTTCCACCCTCTTCTGTTTTAACTTCAAGTATGTTCTTCTTGTCATTTCTAGCTACGGATGTGACTGTTCCGAAGTCTATCTTAGCCCCAAATCTTTCTGCCTGTTTCTCCATCCCTTGGGCTAGTTCCATCCCTGTCAAGCCGTCTGGAAAGCCAGGGTAGTTATCTACTCTATCTGTCAGGGCGGCGAGACCTCCGATAACTCCCTTTTCAAGAAGTAGAGTCTTTAAGTCTTCTCGAGTTGTATAGATTGCAGCAGCAAGAGCACTCGGCCCTGCGCCAATCATTAATACATCGAGTATCTCATTCTTTTTATCAGACATATTATAGATCTAACTTTAACAGAAAAGGTATGGCCTTATGCTATTGCTTCGGCTAGTTGGGCTGGCTTAAAGCCAACTATCACGCTTTTTAGACCATTAGCCTTCTCTACTACAGTTACGGGAACCGTTGTCGAAGAGCTTAAATTGATTGCCTCTTGCTGTCTTTCTGGGTGCTCATCTAAATGGACTTCTTCCCATTCTTGGTTCTTCATAGTTAGCCACTTCTTAACCATTTGGCAACTTGCACAAGTGGTTGTAGTGTACATGGTGATTTTTGACATTTTAATTTACCCTCTTAAATTAAATATTGTTTTTTGTTTTGAACTTGATAGTACTTTTTATTCTGCACCCTTTATTACAAATAGCTGTCAAGATAGGCTCTTTATCGACTTAACCTATCCTTGCGGTCCGAAAGGCTAAGTTTATTTAGATATATACACCTATAAATCGCTATTTAATCACTTACTCGCAAAAACTTCTCTAGTGACTAAGATTGTATCATAAGCACTACATGTAGTGTAAAGAGTTAGTTTCTACTACGTTTCTAGCTATCTATGGTTATACCTACTTCTAAGGCAAGACTCTGTGAGAGCTGCATTATCTGTGTTGAGCTAAGCATTAGGCCTTTGAATGACCCTAGCCCGAAGGTTACCCATAATTAGTGGAAGGAAAGTTGGAATCTTTTATCATAAGAACCCAATTTGGTTTAATCTTTTACTTCTTGGCTTTTCTAACAGCCCTGTGAGTCAATCCACCGACCAAAAGGTCTGTGGCTATGCCTCCTACTAATCCTGGTAATTGTGGTACCTGTACCATTGACGCAGGGTGAACTGTATCTCTCTGAAATGCCATAATTGTAACTCGACTAAGTCTACTTTCTGTGCCTACGAAGTTTTGTATTTTGTGAGGCTCATATATCTCTACAGATCCTTGCAGGTGATCTCTTTCGATGCCGGGCTTAACACCACTGAATACTGGGATATTTCCATTTGCCATAAATAATCTCTAAATGTGCTTTCTATTATAAATCCTAAGTGAATATGGAGGCACCTACCGGATTTGAACCGGTGTACGCGGTTTTGCAGACCGCTGCCTAACCACTCGGCCAAGGCGCCACTTCCACATGATTATAACAGAGAGGATCTGGGCTTGACAGGCTAAAGTGCTTAAGTTAAGCTTTAGGTTAGATCTGGTAGGCTATCCAAAACAAAAATCTAAAAACAAACATCAGAATTTTGCTTAAGAAGAGCTGACTGGGTCTTATTACGAAGTTCTCCTATTTTGCTTAGCATATATTCTTCAGCTTTTAGCAGAAGGGTGGGCATGCTGGCAAAGGGAGTACTTTTTGCATAAAACATTGAAGATTACTACCCTGTTGTAGTAAAATAATCTTTACCAAACAGCTGTGGGCCCATAGCTCAGCTGGTTAGAGCACCTGCCTTTTAAGCAGGGTGTCGTGGGTTCGAGCCCCACTGGGCCCTCCAATCCCGGTTATGTTTGTAGACTCCTTTGCGGGAGTCTTTTTGATTGATACAATTGAGTAAATGAAGAAAATAGACAGTATTACTATAACCAAGCAACGTTCGTATGCCTTGATTCTACAAGCGATGCTACTATTCCTCTTAGGTGGAGCAATATTCTCTGGAGTGACCAATACCAATGACTTCATGTCTGCAGGATTCAGCGGAATAATCGTCTACATCCTGACAATAGTTGTTCATGAGCTTCTGCATGGTTTGGGCTTCATGTTGTCGGGAGTGAGACCAAAGTATGGGGTCGCCATGGCAGGTGTAGTCCCCGTCGCTTATGCAACATCAGAAGAAAAAGTAAGTGTTCCAGGAATGCTTATGACAGCATATCTGCCATTCGTAGCTCTCTCAGTGATCTTTCTTATCTTCGCCAGGGCGTATCCGCAATATCAAGCTTTAGCTATGATTGGTTTCATAGCTAACTTTACTGGTGCAGTTGGAGACTTGTGGATTGCCTCAAAGTTATGGAAATATCTGCCTTTTGGTGATGTACTTGTTATGGATACCAAAGCGGGCTTGAAGATATACTCAGACAGCCCAGATGCAGCTGCACGCGGAGCAAAGGCAAT
>JAUPUA010000083.1 GCA_030917805.1 Patescibacteria group bacterium | reverse complement strand
TAAGTTTAAAGAATCTAGGGCACTGATTGCAGCAGATTCGAATTCCCTGATCTTATCTTCTGTCTTAGACCTTGCGCCGGATTCTATAAGCAAATCCTTTGCAGTTCTTATTTCATCATCATTTGCCTTTGCATTAGCAAATGCCAGCCTAAAGGTCTCTTGCTGGCTAGCCGATGAACTTTCGAAAAAAGTTGCAACTAGGTAGGTTCCTTTTCCTTCAAGCAGATCGGTAGAGTTCGATTTTCCAGTCTCATGTTGTTCGCCAAACATTCCTAGCAAATCGTCATTTAACTGGAATGCTTTTCCTAGGTTCTCGGCAAATTCGCTTAGTTTTTTAATAGTAGTTTCTGGTGCTCCAGCTAAAATTGCTCCAATAACGACGGGCATTATAAACGAATAACCTGCGGTTTTATATCTAGCAACTGACAGGGCCTCTTCTGGGTTCATATACTTAAATGCAGACTCAATATCTAGGAGCTCACCTCCACCAACTTCGAAATGTGCTTGGTATAACATTTCTCCAACTCTAAGCTTATCCTCAATATCAATGTCTGCATCATTTATAAGCTTATGTGCACCACCTAACAGTAAATTGCCTCCAAGCATTGTGGCGCCGTTAGCATGGTGAATACGATCGTTCTCATTTTCTATCATGCCTTTATATATGTCTTTATAGGCACCGGCTATATTTAAGACGCCATATCTAACAAAGTCTCTATCAATAATATCGTCGTGAATCAGGAGAAACTGATGGAAGAGCTCCATGGCGGCTGCTATCTCTAAGACACCCTTAGAGCTACTTCCTCCAAATGCTCTGTATGTTAGAAGCATTATTTTTGGGCGAGTTCTCTTTCCTCCAGATAGAACCAATCTCTCTAGCTCCTGCCAAAGCCTTTCGTAGCTAATTCCTATAGCTTTTGATTGCTCAATATTAATCTTCAGTAAATCACTCAATACTTCATCAATTTTCTGAGAAAGGTCAGTCTTGGTAGCTTCTTTGGTCAACATATATTACAAAGTTTCAACATTTAAGTATTGAACTTATTATACATTAAAGCTTTGTCATTTTTTGTCTAAGCTTAACTTAAGACCATTGAATAAAAGCCACTAAAGGCTATAAGATACTAAATAAGCAATCAATTCAATTAAAACATGATCAAGAAGAAAGACAAGCCAGCCAATAGTTTAAGTAGATTCCAAAGATTCAGCCTCTTTTTTTATAAGAATAAACAGTTCAGTATCTTTGCATGGCTAAGTCTATTGTTAGTTGGTCTAGTAACCTACACAGGGCTAATTCAAAAAGAAGGCTTCCCTAGCGTTCAAATACCTATAAGTGTCGTTAATGCTCAATACTTTGTAAATGATAAATCCCGAGTTGATAGCGAAGTATCTATTCCAATAGCAAATGCCCTAAAGGATGTTGAAGAGGTCAAAGAAGTGTCAACAACGTCTACCTCTAACTTTGCGTCGGTAGTAATAACTTACCAAGATGATGTTGCTTCCGACGACGGCTCTAACATTGTTAAAGAAAGACTCGCCAAGCAAAGTCTACCTACTCAAGCAGAGCTAACCTTTACTTCAATAGATGCGGCTAAGTTCGCAAATCAGTACAACTTATTGGTTGGCGTATTCTCTAGAAGTGGCGAAAAAAACTTAACACAAATCACCAGAGCATCTTCAGATCTTGCTAAGTCTCTTAAAAAAGTTGAAGGTGTTGAGGTCTCAGAATCAATTCCTCAAATTCAAAGTGCCATCGATCCAGCTACGGGCACTGAGCTGCAAATTCAACAAAGTTTTGACGTTCTTGGAATCAGGAATGAAGATAGTGGCTCATTAGATTTTGTCAAAACAGCAAATATCGGCATTAAGTATAAAGAAGGACAAGATGTCTTAGAGGTTTCAGATAGAATTAACGAAGCAATTTCAGAATTCTCTAACGAGCCAGTTTTTGCAGGATTTGAGGCAAAAGTATCTGCAGATTTTGCACCTACTATTCGATCCCAAATTGCCAGTTTACAAAGGAGTATGCTAGAGGGATTCATTATCATCGCTCTAGTTAGCTTCCTGCTCGTCACCTGGAGGGCAGGAATATCTACCGCTCTAACCATGGTTACAGTTCTTCTTACAACCGTACTAATACTTTATCTTCTAGGACTAAGCTTAAATGTAATCTCACTTTTTGCCCTAATTCTGTCTCTAGGGTTAATTGTTGATGATGCAACCATAGTCTCTGAGGCAATGGATTCTATGAAAGCGCACAGTCAAGATAGGGCAGAAGTGGTAAAAGAAGCCATTGGCAGAGTAGCTCGTGCATCAACTGCCGGAACTCTAACGACGATATTCGCATTCGTTCCAATGCTCTTCATCACAGGAATACTTGGAGAATTCATAGTTTCAATTCCTGTAACCATCATAATATCTTTAGCACTATCATTGTTATTTTCTTTAAGCTTAATCCCACTTTTTGCAACTGGTTTCTTGTTAAACGAGCCTAAAAAAGTTAAGAAAGATAATATTGTTCAGCGTAGCGAGAAGTACGTCTCAAGCAAATTATCAAAACTTATAAGATACTCTGGAACGAATAGAAGGTTCGGAGCACTAATAACCATAGGCTTTATTTTGCTAAGCCTTTTGGCAACAATGGTTGGTGGCTCATATTTTGCTAAAACTGGATTTGATATCTTCCCCAAAGAGAAAGACAGTAACGAGCTAGTCCTAAACGTTACATACAAACCCGGCTCATCACTACCAGAGGCGATTACGCAAGCAGATAAAATTAATCAACTTATCAAAAATGAGGCAAAGTATATTGAGCAAGTTACCTACTCAGGGTCAGGAAACACTCAGGATTCATCAATTAATATTACGTTAATTGATCTAGGAAAAAGAGAAGATACATCAGTCCAAATTGCAGAAAGAATTCAAAAAGATCTTACAAAGCTTAACTCTCAAGGCATTCTGGCAAGTATTTCAAGCTCCGGCGCAGGTGGGCCATCAAGTGACTATCCACTAGAAGTCAGAGTATTTTCTGAAGATCCTGCAAACTCCCAAGAAGTAATAACATCAATGCGTTCAAAGCTCTCAACTGCAGAATTAACTACTCCAAGTGGAACAAGTTTTAAGTTTAGTAAGTATCTAGATTCCGATTCTACAAATCTTCTCCAAAGAATTGATGGACAAAAATATCAAAGTTTAAAGTTAGGTTTTAGCAAAAATTCAAGCACAGAGATTATTGAAGAGGCAAAGACTTTTATTAATGATAATTTCAAAGCAGAAGATCTTGGCCTAGGCAAAGATGCTATACAAATAGATACTGGCCTAGAAGAAGGCAATCAAGATTCTTTTAAGTCTATGTTGATTGCATTCCCGATAATGCTAATTGCCATGTATATCTTACTTGCACTGCAATTTAGAAGCCTGCTTCAGCCACTATTTATATTCTTGGCTATCCCATTCAGTTTCTTTGGTGTTGGAGCCGGACTCTACTACACAAATAACTCAGCAAGTTTTTTTGTAATGCTAGGTTTCTTCGCCTTAATTGGTATAGCCGTTAATAACACTATTTTAATTACAGATTATGCCAACCAAGAAAGAAAGAAGGGACTTGGTAGGGTAGATTCAATCGCTAGCGCGCTGCAAAAAAGATTCAGACCGTTGCTTACAACAAGCATTACTAGCGTAGTGGCGCTCATTCCACTTGCGATATCAGATCCATTCTGGCAAAGCTTAAGCGTAACCTTAATTTTTGGATTACTTTCTAGTACACTACTAGTTATACTCTGTTTCCCATACTATCTAATCGCCTCAGAAGTAATTCGTTCAGGAGGAGCCTCAATAAAAAGCAAATTTCGACGTAGTTAAGTGAAGAGAGATCTTAGTTAGCTTAGGCTAGTAAAGAATAGGGTTGCATTAAGAGTAATCCTTGAAATCGATTGTGCAAAACCTATCGTTAGCCTAATTGGGTGGTAGCATAAAATATACGCACTGATATATGCTTATAAGCATAAGTGTAATTAAGAGCGTAAAGGAGTTACGAGATGGCCGCTAAAGGATCTGCTTATAAAGAATATGGAGTATTGACCATATCCTTAATCTTCACGCTTTTTGCAGGTTCTTTATATCTACATAACAATGCATCTGCCCTATCCGGGAGTGGAACTGGTGAGCAACCATATTCAATTGCAAGCTGTAGCCAGCTCCAAGATGTGAACAATGATTTAGATTCGGTTTACGAATTAACCTCAAATATTGACTGCTCCGGCATGGACCCCGGCCGAATTGGTTCGGAGGCTGCACCATTTACCGGTGAATTTAGGGGGAATGGCCACACTATTGCCAATATTACGGTTGTGACAACCGATAATGGTATGGGTCTTTTTGGGTATACAAGTGAGGCAAGTATCTATAACCTCGTTTTGGACAACATTTACATAGGAGGCATAGATAGTGTTGGTGCTCTCATCGGCTCGGCAAACTACACTAATGTTTGGTATGTAAGCGTTATAAATTCTAACATTACAGGGACAGGTCAGCATACCGGGGGCATAGTCGGCTATTTAGGTGGATCCACTGTATCTAGGAGTTACATAGACGAATCATCCGTCACGGGCAATGCACAGGTTGGGGGAATTGCGGGAACGGTCATCGGGCCTTCATCTGTTGCAGACAGCTATGCTATGCCGGGTTCAACCCCAGGAGTAGTCGGTAGTACTAACGTAGGCGGAATAGCAGGACAATTTGGCCCTGGACCAGCAATTATCGCAAATACATATGCAGATAGAACACTTGTTGGTCTAGATCAGTCTTCATTCTCTCCAACGGACAGTCATTTAGCAACGGGCCCTATATCACCTATCTCGTGGGACTTTGATACCGTGTGGCTAAATACAAACCCTTTTCCAACATTAAGACCGTTCCCACAGATGTTATGTGAAGCACCAAATTCTACAATAAGTACGATTGAATCAGCCTGTGAAACTGAGCATGCTCTAGTTGGTGACGCAACTTGGGAGATCCAGTATGCCTTTGCTGATTCCTCAGATTGGACTTCGCTCCCAGACCAAAATGGCCCTGGATTCGATGCGACGGCGACTAACACCCTGCCTGGTACTGAATATAGGATGCGGTTTAGATTTATATGGTCGGGTCTCACAAGCGGTTGGGGATCTCAGGAATTCTTGACGCTTGGCGATAGTGACGTCGATGATGATGGAACGAGCAACAAAGAAGAGTCACTTGGTCCAAATTCTGGAGATGCAAATAACGATGGCACACAAGACTATTTACAGGCAAATGTAACAAGCTTACTGAGCTTCATTTCAGGCCAATATATTGCGTTAGAGACAAGTTGCGATAATAACTTTAATATACAAATAGGCCTAGAGTCAGACTCTCAAGTAGATATAAACTATGACTATCCGACAGGTTTAGTATATTTTGTTGCACGCGGCTGTAATGTTGGTTCTACGCAAACATTCAGTGTCTACTTCTACGGCGATTACTCAGACCAGCTTGCCGTCAGAAAAACGCATAGTACAGGATATCTAA
>JAUPUA010000038.1 GCA_030917805.1 Patescibacteria group bacterium | reverse complement strand
CATCTTATACCGACCAACCTTACCAAGATCGAATCGTTTAAAGTTAAAGAGGATACCTTCGATTAAAGATTTGGCATTGTCTACTGTTGCCATCTCGCCTGGGCGGAGCCTGCTAAAAACTTCAATTAAAGCCTCGGACTGAGTAGATGTTGTATCCTTCTTGATGGTTTCTTTAAGGTAATCTGTAGTGCCGGTATTAACATCTTTAAAAGTGTCTTGGATTTCTTTATTAGAGCTAAATCCAACAGCTTTAAGGAAAGTAGTCAGAGGGATCTTACGTCTTTTGTCGATTTTTACGCTTATTGTTCCGTTCGCGGCAGCTTCGATCTCGATCCATGAGCCACGCACTGGGTTAATCTTTGCAGCGTATAACTTCTTACCTAGAGATGTTTCGCTTGAGCTAAACATAACTCCTGGAGAGCGAACTAGCTGTCCGACAACAACTCTTTCTGCTCCGTTAATTACAAAGCTTCCGCGCTCTGTCATCCAAGGATACTGCCCCATATAGATTTCTGCTTCTTTAACTTCACCAGTAGCCTTATTAATAAGTTCTGCACGAATTTTAAGAGCTGCCTCAAAGGTAGTATTGTTTACGCGTGCCTCTAGTTCCGTTGTTTCTGGCTCGTCGAAGTGATAATCGAGAAGTTTTAGCTCTAGCTTATCGCCCGTATAGTCAGAGATTGAGCTAAACTCTGCAAGAATTTCGCCTAGACCTCGCTGAACGAAATCTTGGAATGATGATGTCTGGTGAACTATCTGATTTGGCAGACTGATGGCATCGAGAGATTTATTAAAAAACACTCTGTTGCTACCAGATACTTTTCTAAATTCTTGTTTGTCGTCTGTTTTAGTTTTTGTAGAGGCTGCTTTAGACGGTGCTGGCATATTTTTCTATATCCTTATTTTTAACGTTTATCTTAAAGAACTGGTGCAAGAAAACTATTAGTAATAGTTGTAAATATATCTACAGAATGTAGAGTGTTTATCGTTTAGAAGCCAGATCTTGCTTCTTTTGATAGAGCTATTTTAGTTTTTGTTTGTGGTGAAGTCCCCTATTAAAGACGAGTGATCGGCTCGAAATTCTTCAAAAACTACTTCGATGCTTAAAAGTATAGCAGATAAACGCCTAGAAGTTAAGGTCTGAGGTAGATTAAGTCTTTATGTTACTTAACGCTTTTTTTCTTGTCTGTTAGGATAGCCCGTGCCATTAGGATTATTCCTCCTAGTGCGATTAGGGTGGAGATAAGTACTACTGTGATACTAGTTGTTCCAGTCTTAGGTGGTGCTACAGTGGCTGGGGGGTCGACTACTACTGGTGGTGGTGTAGTGCAGGCAGAATCATCGTACGTTACCTCAAGCCAGGTTGAATCTAACTCACCGGTTGTACCACCCGGGTTTTCTCCAAGTGTTACATATATTCTAGTATTTGAGTTATTAAGTTCTGAGAGTGTTGGTAGTGTTTGAACTGGAGCAAACTCATGGGTTAGGGTAGAAGACGGGCTACCATTATAAACAGTCGGGGGTATCAAACCTCCGAAGACCTGTTCGTTAACCGTATAGGCAAAAGTCGAAAGGTTAAAAGAATAATTTAACTGAGTTGGGTCATTGAGTAGAAATAACCCAGCGGCTACATCTTGCTGATCCACAGGTGGGTCACCACCTTCGTTAACAGTTTGTTGCGACCAACGGGCATGAACAACGACTCCAGTGATAACAGCCTGCTCACATATACTATTCTTTTGATAATCTACGTAAAGATATGAGTCACTATTGTTCGGTGCTCCGCTAATGAAATTTACCGGGTTAAAGAATGCTACTTGGCCGTCTTCGACTAGTGCATTATTAGGGTTTTGTATCTCACCGCCGCTTACAAGCGGTGGAGGAGGAGTTTGATTAGGATCGATAAAGGTCGCTTTACTGGTACCTACAACTACAGAAGTAGGGTTAAGTCGAACCGTCTGAGTCGCCGCATTAGTGCTAGTAGAAGAAACCAAACTGAGCATTGTGATTGAGAGTACTAATGATAGTAATGATATTTTCTTCATAATTTAAGATGAGTCTTAGTTAATGTTATATGCAGAAGTATAATAGAACTTGTGCTTATGCTTATAGTTTAGCATATACTAGAAGTCAAATAGTAAATAAAATATGAACATAAAGAGTGTTGAATCAAGTTTTAGTGCCATAAGCCTATTAAAAGAGCTGGCAAGAAAATCTATCCATATTGGTGCCTGTGGTGGTGCACTCTTTTTGATCGGCAAGGAGCTTATAATTTTAGAGTTATTATTCCTTCCCACCATGGCACTTGGCTTTTATATATCTGAGAAAATTGAGTTCTTTGGAAAGAATATATCTTTTGGTAATAGAAGGAAATGGGGAGGCATACTCCTGGCGGTTGGCTTAAGCTTAGTTATGGCTGCCCCAGTTGATTACGAAGTTAAGAAGTTTGCGATATTTACCTTAATGATTGCAGATGTAATGGCGGCACTCATAGGAAAGATTGTTCCAATTCGTAAAGTGGAGGTTCTTGGGGCCTACAAATCTATTGGGGGAAGCTTAGCCTTCGGGCTTGGAGTAGTTATTGCCCTTAAGCTCAGCTTTGGAATGAGTGCAGATATGATGGTTTGGCAGACACTAGTGACTATACTGTTTTTAGAATTTTATGAATTTTTGAACTGGCGTGGGATAGACAACGTTACCTTGCCAATTGTTGCTATGGTTATAGGTTCGTCTTGGTGGATTTAGAAGAACTTATCATCATCTGAGAGTGCATTTTTTATGATTGAGTAGCCAAAGCCCTTAGAGGCAAGGTAAGCCATTAGCTTTTGTTGATCTGGGTATTTATCCTTCTTCTTTTCAATTAGTTTTTTCAATGATTCAAGTTCATCTTCTTCTGAGAAGTTGTTTGCAATTACATCTTGTGAGATATCAGCTTTTATACCTTTTTGGGATAGCTCATTTTGGAGTTTTCTTTTGGAAATTGGCTTAGAATTCTTGCGGCCCTCAACCCACCACTCAGCAAAGTGCTGATCGTTCAATAGCTCTGCCTTTTTGAGCTTAGCAACAAGCTCCTCAATCTCTTCTGGTTCAAGTTTTTTTAACTTAAGCTTAGTTACTATTTCGCGCTCAGAGCGTGGCCGTGCATAAATTAAGCTAACCATTCTAATATAGTGATTAGTTAGCTTAGAAAGATCTTTAAGTCTAGTTAGTTCTTCTTCGGCTATATCTTTGCCAACCCTAACCTCTTTTTGATCAGTTAGTTGATCTAGGGTTAAAGAGAAGGAGTATTTACCGTCAACAAAAATGGAGAGTTTATTCGGGTTTTTAACTTGCTGCTTAATATCTGTAATGGTACTCATTACAAATATTATAGTATTTTTAAGCCGATTTATTTTGTCTAGTCTTTTTATAGACTATGAATGAGGAGCCTATTAAAACTGTCGCTACTGCAATCAGTAAGGCTACATTTTGCCCGGTATTACTTAATCCATTATTTGTGCCTGTTGTAGAGCCGTTTGGAGTAGCGCCAGGGTTCACCACTACAGTACCACTGTAGCTTGCTGAACTATAGTTGCCGTTATCGATTGTATCTAAGATATCTTCAGATGCACCAAAGATTGCTCCAAAAAGAGTTGGTACATCAGGGTCAGAAGTAGCAGATGCATTAAGACTGTAGAAGTTAAAGGATGAGGTAACAGAACTCTTTGCACTGAATAGTAGTGTAATATTTTGATTGCCACCAGACGGAACTACGATGTCACTACCTATTCCACTGCATAAGATAAGGTTATGGCTGGGGTGATCTTGAGCTGATACACCTATAAACGATGCTACGGCAACACTAGTATCTACACACTGAATAGTATCGCCTTCTACGCCCTCAAAGGAGACGTCAGTTGAAGGGAATAAAACATTTAATGGAGAATTAATTGAATCCGCATACTGACTCAGGTTAAACGATGCTGGGCCATTATTCTGTATGTTTACCTGAAGTTTAATTGGTGTTCCCTCTGAAATTGTTGTAGGAGGATCAAGTACCTGAGATGTTACCGTAACATCAATTGGTAGTTTGCTGATTGCAAAGTTATCAATTGGATCACCTTGATACCTTATGAGCCCATCCAGCCAATCGTCACCTGCTGCCATTGCATCATCAATATTATCTGAATCGGGATCAACTGAGCCCCCTGCGTTAGAGAATGCATAAACATAATTCGCGAAATCGAGATCTGAACCAGGATCAACATCAAAATCTAGTGTGGCCGTATAACTAGCACCACTGGCAAGACTAGTATCCAAACCTACATACCAGCAGCCTACAAACCCATAGGTGCCATAGACGGTAATCCCAGGCAAGAGGGCTGCCGCCCCTGCTTCACCTTCGTAGCATTCTAGGTCTGGGTTGCCAATATTAAGTTTATTAATTCCCGGATACGGATTGTCTGCTAAATCAACATCGCTAGCTACCACGCTTAGATCTGGGTGTGTGAAATCGTAAAACAAAGGCTGTGATACAAGAGGAGTATTGCTAGGAGTATTGCTCTCAATATAAAGAGGGTCATCGCCATTGTTTGTGTATGTAAGCTGGTAGCTTAATTCCTGGCCGGCTGCAACATCTCCTGGGGCTGTTAGGAGTTCTTTTGTGATTGATATATCAGATTCAGGCTGGGTAGTTGTTGCTACGGCAAGGTTATCTATCGTTCCTTCTAATATATCTAATATATCATTTCCGCTAGATACAGCATCATCATATTCGGAGTAATCTGAATCTGATGTAGACGGAACTGTTAAAACGTAGTTACTGAAGGTATTTAGCGAGGGGTCCGTAAGGCTAAAGCTGAGTGTAAAGTTTAATACACCAGAAGGAGCCAATGATGATGATACGCCCGTGTAAGAACATGAGCCTATCGTATAATCTTCTAAAGCATTCAAATTACCCGTATGAGCCGAGAATTGAGTGCCAAATAAAGGGTCGGAAACGGGGTTCTGTTCACTACAATCTGCATCACCGGTAACAGAATCTAGTGTTAGATTATTTGGGAATATATCATTGAATAGAGCGGTATTCAGTGGGTCTCCACTATCAACCGTATACTGAGTTAGATCTATCGGGTCA
>JAUPUA010000030.1 GCA_030917805.1 Patescibacteria group bacterium | reverse complement strand
CTCCCCTTATGGGACTAATTAAGAACCTTTTCAGTGGCGATTTATAAACTATTTTCATGAACAAGCTGCTACTATCTGTTGAGAAGTTTGACGCTACATTCCCTGGATGGAATGCTGCCGTTCTAATCCCATTATTACCATACCTTTTGTTTAACTCTTTTGTAAAAAGGATGTTGGCTAGCTTGGCATTACCATAAGCTCTGGTAGGGCTGTAGCCCTCATTAAGATTAAGATCTTCAATGTCGAAGTTGCTTAGTAGTCTATTAGCAACACTAGACGTATTAATAACCGTAGCCTTACAGCTTACTAGTTTGTTTATCAAAAGATTTGTAAGTAGAAAAGCGGATAGGTGGTTAACTTGCAAAGTTTTCTCATTGCCATCAACAGTAAGTTCTCTGTTGCTCATAACTGCTCCAGCATTGTTCACTAATACGTCTATTTTCTTTAGATCATTGTTAAGATCGCTCGCCAATTTTCTAACGTCAGATAGAACGCTAAAGTCAGCGGTGTAATACTTAACACCTAGCTCTTGAGCAACCTGTTTAGTCTTAAGTTTAGATCTACCAACAATAACTACATTGTGGCCTTTCTCTTTTAAGATTTTTGCTGCCGCCTTTCCAATCCCATCGCTAGCACCTGTAATTACAATCGTCTTTAGTTTCATATCAGCCTAACTATATCAGATTAGTCCAGCAACACTCACGGCTACTTTTAGTATAGAATCATTAACAACTATGAAAGCCAAACTTAAGCAAAGTAATTCATCCAGCTCAATATTGATCGGATCTTTTCTCTGGATATCAAGTATTCAGTATTTTGTCGTACAGGTACTGGTAGCATTTAGCTTTACTCCAAGATACAGCATTTCAAACAATACTATAAGTGATCTCGGCAACACAGTATGCGGCCCGTACGGAGATAAACTTGTCTGTTCGGCAAACTTCCTGGCTATGAACATCTCTTTCATAATTCTTGGCCTAACAATGCTCTTTGGTGCGCTGATCAATCAGAAACATTCCAACACTAGTAAGTTATCCTCGTTTGGATTCAGCGGTTTAGCACTAAGTGGACTTGGAACAGTTCTTATAGGCATCTTTCCAGAGAACTCAATATCCTCATTACATATTATAGGGGCAGGGATCCCATTTCTGGTAGGCAATATAAGTCTAGTAATCCTATCTCGCTCGCTTAAAGTCGGTAAATACTTTTCTATCTATACATTCTTATCTGGCTTTACGGCACTTATTGCCCTAGCTTTATTCCTTACCCAAAACTACCTTGGCCTAGGCATTGGTGGTATTGAACGCATCGTCGCTTACCCCCAAACTATCTGGTTGATTAGCTATGGGATTCATAGCTTAATCGTTCAGAGGTTTAAGTAGCCACTAAACTACATACTACCGGCAATTCTAACCACATCCTCAACTTCTAATTTAGCACCGGAAGAGTCAATCTCGTTAACCTTACCTTGATTAACCCAAACAGCCTTACTGCCATAAACGTAGATTGTTAAGCCTCTATCGGTATAGGCACTGTATTCAGCAGTCTCTTTGAGGACTTTATTCTCGAGTAGGGCGGTAGAATCCCAATCACTTACATTTTGGCTAATACTATAGCTTAAATCACCGTTCTTAAAGCTCATAGCTACCCTGCCGGTCTCGGCTTCTGGAGTACCTACCAACTTGAATCCATCAGGGCTATAACTTGGTTGGCTCACCGTGATCCCGGCTCTGCTTTCTGCAAGTCTTAAGTTTATACCTGGCAAATTTGTATACATCATGTAGGCACTAACGGAAAGCACAACAACTACTGGCATAATAAATTTAATTGGTCTATAGCCAAGAGCTTTCTTAGCTTTTCCAGGCCCTAGGTTGTGTTGATCAACTCCTCCAAGCATTTTTTGACTCCTTTTTATTCTAGTATAACGCTTAACTCCGTTATTCACTCTATTGGAGTGGTCATAGACTGCCACATTTATATCAGCATTATCAAGACTCTTCTCAAAAAGTGAACGGTTTTCCATCTGGTTATGAAGCGAAGATTTGTGACTTCGGAGTGAAAAACTGTTGAACTCATTAGCTTTTTTAAGCCCGCCGAGCGCAACAGAGGTAATGTTGAGGGGCTTATAGCCGGCATTAGTTGGGTTATTATTTACTGGTTTAGCTATGGCCTTCTTACTAACAGAAAGACCATCAATTCTCGAACTTCCACCAAAACTTCTCGGTACTTGACCAACAGCGGCTGGCCTCTTAGTTGTGGTAACTTTCTGGGCTACTTTTAGTTTCTGGGAAATCATTACGTTACTAGCATTGGTCTCTTGGTCTGCATTTCTAGAGAGTCTATGCAGTAACTCAGAGCCCTCAGGGCTAAACTCAACCACATTAGTTGGTCTGGCCTTAGCTTGGTAGCCTGCCTCAATATCTTGCCCACCATCGGATGAATTATCTGTAATATTATCTACAACACTATTCTCATTAACTTTTGCTTTAGATGATGGCTCTAACCCAAGAGTCTCCGACTCTATTGCAAAAAGCTCAGCCTCTATTTTGCTAGCATCAAAACTACTAAGGTTATTACGCGGCTTGCCTCTGCTTTTTTTGGCTAGTTCAGCAACTTGCGTCATTTTTTAAACTTAATCTTTCTTTACTTTAAAACATTGTCTTAATTTAAAATTAAGTTTAGCATAAGCAAGTTCTATATTGGCATAGCCTTTTTCTGTTAAAATAGATGTAACCACTAATAATGATAAAAAAAGACAATAAATTGAATAAAGATAAGACTAGGGTCAAGAAAACTCCACGAATTAATAATTCCAATGAGTTTCGTGCCCAGTTTATTAAAAGGGTAGTAGTATATAGCATTTTTGGGCTACTAACCATTGTATTAACTTTACTAGTTTTCTATCGAGCTAAAGGTTATACCTTTACTAAAAATGGACAGGTAGAAAAGAGGGGGATTGTCTTAATAGATTCTGCCCCGGTTTCCGCAAAAATATTTTTAGATGGTAAAGAGGTCGATAAGACAGACTCCAAATTAGAGGTTCCAGAAGGTGATCACATTATTAGGCTAGAGGCTGAAGGCTATAAAACTTGGCAACGTAGTTTCGCAATTGGGCGAGAAAAAGTGATTTGGTTTTACTACCCATTCTTAATCCCAGAAACCCTATCATCAGAGCTTTTCATAACTAATCAGACTCCAAAAAAGTATTCTAAGTTAAGTCCTGCAGGTGAAGTCGTATCATTCTCTAAATCTAGTCAAAATAACCTAGAAGCCATAAACCTAGAGCTACTCAATCTTAAAGATGAAGACCCGCTTAAAGTTGCCAAGCCACTGATTGCCCCAACCACCCTCTTTACTCGTCAGGCTAGCGGTGGGCTTGGTGATATTAGCTTTGTTGAGTGGAGCCCGAATGGTGATTCGATCTACATCCAACATAATTACGATGGTAAACAAGAACTCATCAATCTCAGAGTTAAGAATCCACTAGAATCTCAAAACCTAACTAGATCTCTGGGTACTGAAGTTAAAGAGCTACACTACGATTCTAGATCCAGAGTCTACGCACTAGTAGGGTCAGAAGTAGCCATATACGAGCCCAAGACACTCGCTAAAGAGCAAGTTATTACCAGTAACGCCAGTAGCTTCCAGGTATTCTCTGATGACAGGTTTGTCTTTTCGCAAGTAACTGATTCAGGTTCAGCCATCTTTGTTCAAGAAGGCCAAAATATCGCAGTGAAAGTAGCTGATCTTAATACGAATGATGTGGCCAGCTTCGATTATAAATATATAATTAATAGGAGAACTCCATATCTTGCAATTGCTAATTTAAATACGAAAGAACTACAGATCTTTAAGAATCCACTAGACACAAGTCTTGCAACTTCAACCAGTCAACCTACTGCACCTCTTTATCTGGCTACTTTTAGCGAGCTAAAAAGTGCAAACATAGAAGATAGCCCGGGTAACTCATCTCAGCCAGGTATGTATATTGCTATGCAACTTACAAACTCCGAACTCTTCATTTATGATTTTGAAGAGGAAAGCTCATTCTCATATAAGCTAACCCTAAAAGAACAGCCAGAAAAGCAACTAGATGTATTGAGCTATAGTTGGCTAGATTCACATAGACTGCAGGCTAGGACAGTTGAGGGTGATGTATATTACTTCGATTACGACGGAAACTATCTCAATTTGATCGGTAATACTGCTCAAGAGTTCAGCTACTTTATAAAAAGTAAGAATAGAGCGTTCTTAGTCAGTAATATAGAGTCAGGATCAAACCAGATTAATCTATTAAATTTTAAGAAAAAGTAGTATATGGAATCAGCATTAGCCAAAAAACCCAAGAAGGAATTTAACCAAAGCAAGAATCTGGTTTGTGCTATATATTTACTGGCAACATCGCTCTCTTTAGCTGCGTGGGCAAACTACTACAAAGGTAGCGTCGCTGGCTTTTCTATTGCCAGCCTACTAGTACTTCTAGCTTTTGGTTATATGTGGGTTCACTACCTATC